>NZ_JABCPZ010000151.1 GCF_013283785.1 Nonomuraea antri | reverse complement strand
CAGCCTCAAACCGCCACGCGAACAACCCCCACGCCAACAACCCCCACGCCAACAACCCCCACGCGAACAACCGCCGCGCCAACACCCGCGCCGCCTGGATCGCCATCCTCCCCACAGCCGCCTCCGCCCTCCTGGCACTCTGGCTGGCCTGGGGCCCCGGCTTCAGCTACCTCTCGGGCGAACCGTCCGGAACACCCCCCACCGGCCAGACCTACGGCACCATCCCCACCGGCGGCATCCCGATCTCCCTGACCATCCAGGCAGACGACCTCTCCGCCGTCCTCGGCGTCCTGGTCACCCTCGTGGCGCTCGCCGTGCAGGTCTACTCGGTCGGCTACCTCAGGGACGACCCCCGCTACCCCTCCTACAGCTCCTTCATCAGCCTGTTCACCAGCGCCATGCTCCTGGTGATCTACGCCGGCGACCTCCTGGTCCTCTACGTCGGCTGGGAGATCATGGGCCTGTGCTCCTACCTGCTCATCGGGCACTGGTGGGAAGACCGGGCCAACTCCCGCTCCGCGGTAAAAGCGTTCCTGGTCACGCGTCTGGGTGACGTCGGCTTCCTGTTCGGCATCTTCGTACTCGGCACGGCGGCGGGCAGCTTCCGCATCGCGGACGTGCTGGCCAAGGTGCCCGACATGTCCGCCGCCACCCTGGTGACGGCCACCATGCTCCTGCTCGCGGGCGTGGCGGGTAAGAGCGCCCAGGTGCCGCTGCACACCTGGCTCCCGGACGCCATGGCGGGCCCGACCCCCATCAGCGCGCTGATCCACGCGGCCACCATGGTCGCCGCCGGCATCTTCATCGTGGCCAGGCTGTTCCCCGCCTTCCTCGGCGCCCGCCAGACGCTCGACGTCCTGGCCGTCCTGGCCGCGCTCGGCATGCTGGGCGCCGCGCTGGCCGCACTCGCCCAGGACGACCTGAAACGCGTGCTGGCCTACTCCACGATCAGCCAGCTCGCCTACATGGCAGGCGCGCTCGCGGCCGGCTCCGACACGTCCGCGATCTTCCATCTGCTGACGCACGGCGCGTTCAAGGCGCTGCTGTTCCTGTGTGCGGGTGCGGTGATCCACCACGTCGGCTCGAACCTGATGACGCAGATGGGCGGCCTGCGCCGCGAACTGCCGGTCACGTTCGTCACGATGACGGTGGGTCTGGCCGCCCTGATGGGCCTCCCGCCGGCCAGCGGCTTCTTCAGCAAGGACGCCGTGCTCGCCGCCATCGACGACACTCTCACCGGCGCCGGCTCCGGGCTGACCGACGCCGCGGCCCTCCTCCTGTACGGTTGCGCGCTGGCGACCGTCGCCGTCACCGGCGCGTACGCCACCCGAGCCTGGCTACGCACGTTCTTCGGACAACCGAGAGCGGTTGCGCTGCCCGAACCCCAGCCAGGCACGGCACACGTCGTGGACGTCACCGAGGCGCCGCGGACCATGCTCGTCCCGCTGATACTCCTCGCGGCCCCCGCCCTGGTGCTCGGTTTCGCCGGCGAACCGCACGTGGACCTCGCCGTCGCGGCCGTCAGCGTCGTACTCGCGCTGCTCGGCGCGGGCGTCGTGTACGCGGCCTGGCGCAGTGACCCGGTCGCCGACCCCGCGCGCCTGCTCGGCCCGCTGCGTGTGCCGTGCGAGCGGGCGTTCTACGTCGACAACGTGTACGCCGCGCTGTTCGTCCGTCCGGTGCTGGCCCTGGCCAGGCTCGTGGTCAGAACCGACGACACGGTCGTGGACGGCGCGGTACGCGGCTCGGGACGCACGGCCCGGAGCCTGTCCGGCGTCCTGCGGCTGGCCCAGAACGGCAACGCCCAGCTGTACGTGAGCGGCGTCCTGGCCGGAGTCCTCTTGATCGTGGTGGGGGCGGTGGTGTTCACATGACCAACTGGCTGGCCGTCGCGCTGCCCGCCGTGCCGATGCTCGGCGCGTTCCTGCTGGTCGTGGCCCCGAACGTGCTGCGGCCCGTGCTGCGCGGCTACGGGCTGGCCGTGTCGGGGGCGACGCTGGTGCTGGCCGCGGCGCTGGTGGCGACGTTCGACTACGAACAGGCGGCAGGCGCCGGGCAGGCGGCCCGGCCTCAGTTCGAGGTCGACTGGCCGTGGATCCCGGGCCTCGACCTCCGCTTCCATCTCGGCGTCGACGGCATCTCGCTGCCACTGATCGCGCTGACGGCGCTGCTGACGTTCCTCTGCTTCGGCTACCTGTGCTGGGGCGGTGGACGCGAGCCGGGGCAACTGCTGCGGCATCGGCCGCGAGCGCTCGTGTTCACGCTGCTCGTGCTGGAAGTCGGCATGATCGGCACATTTCTCGCCCTCGACCTGCTGCTCTTCTTCGTCTTCTTCGAGATCGTGCTCATCCCCATGTACTTCCTGATCGCGATCTGGGGCGGCGCCGGGCGCAGGAGAGCCGCGGTCAAGTTCATCCTGTACACGCTGCTCGGTTCGGTCGTGATGCTGCTCGGCCTGCTGCTCATCTGGGCGCAGACCGGCACGCTCGACATCGTCGCGCTGGCCCAGGCGCACGGGGCGGGCCTGGCCAGAGGCGTACAGATCCTGGCATTCGTGGCGATCGGCATCGGTCTCGCCGTCAAGACGCCGATGTGGCCCCTGCACACCTGGCTGCCCGACGCGCACACCGAAGCACCCACCGTCGGCTCGGTGCTGCTCGCCGGGGTGTTGCTCAAGATGGGCACGTACGGTTTCGCCAGAATCGCCATCCCGATCCTGCCGGAAGGCGCGGCGGCGGTGGCGCCGTGGCTGGGCGCGCTGGCCGTGGTCGGCATTGTCTACGGCGCGCTGGCCTGCCTGGCCCAGCGGGATCTGAAACGGATGATCGCCTATTCGTCGGTCGGGCACATGGGCTTCGTCCTGCTCGGCTTCGCCACGCTGACCCCGACCGGCGTCAACGGCGCCCTGTTCGCGAACATCGCGCACGGCCTGATCACCGGCCTGCTGTTCTTCGTGGCCGGAGCGATCAAGGAGCGGTACCACACCGCCGACATGCCGTCGATCGGCGGCGGCATGCTGGCGACCCTGCCGCACCTGGGGTCGGTGCTCACGTTCGCCGCCATCGCCTCGCTGGGCCTGCCCGGGCTCGCCGGATTCTGGGGCGAGTTCCTGGCGCTGTTCGGCGCGTTCGATCCGTCGGACGGGTTGTCGCGGCCGCTGTTCCTCACGTTCATGGTGATCGGCGGGCTGGGGGCGGTACTGACGGCGGCGTACTTCGTGGTCATGTTGTCCCGCGTGACCCACGGCCGCCCGGCCGCGCTCCCTGCGGTCCCCGGCCATGCCGCGGACGACGACCTCGCCGACGTACGACTGCCCGACGACCGGCTCACTCACCGGACCCCGGACGAACGCCCCGTCGCCCCGCTCGGCCAGCCACGTCCAGGAGCGACGGCCACGGCAACACTGACGGACCTGCCCACGGAAGACACACCACCGCAGCACGCACCCTCAGGGACCGCACTCCCGGGGGACACCTCACGACAGGACATGTCGCCCGAAAGCGTGCGGCAACCGGACGCCTCACCAGAGCACAAGCCACCACAGAACCCGAACACGGCACACTCGGCCGGAAACCAACCCCACGACGAGCCCAACCGCGAGCCCCACGACGGGCTCCACGACGAGCCTCACCGCGAGCTCCACGACGGGCTCCACGACGGGCTCCACGACGGGCTCCACGACGAGCTTCACGACGAGGCCGAACCACCTGAGCGACAGACACCCCCCGGGCCGCCACCACCGCACGACCCGGCCCCTGAAGATCGAACCCAGCCCCACGACATCAGGCCCTACGAACTGGCCGCCTGGGTGCCACTCGTCGTGCTGATCCTGCTGTTCGGCCTCTGGCCCGGCCTCCTGCTGTCCCTCACCACCCCGGCCGTGCAGAGCCTGCTGGGAGCCCTGTCATGATCCAGCAGATCGACTACTTCGCCATCGCGGTCCCGCTGACCCTGGCCCTGTTCGCCGGGTTGGTGCTGCTGGTCGACGCGTTCCTCCCGGCCACCGGGCGCAGCAGGTCCGTGCTGGGCCTGATGACACTGGCCGGCGTGCTCGCGGCCCTGGGGTTCGTGGTGGCACAGGCCGTCGCAGGCGGGGGCGCGCGATCGACCTTCTGCGTCCCGGACAGACTGGCCGCCGGCGCGGGCGCCGAGGCGGGCGGCCGGTTGTGCTCGTTCGTCGTGGACCGCTTCACGCTGGTGTTCGCCGGATTGATGCTGCTGGCGGCCGTGGTGGTCGTCCTGATGTCGATGACGGAGCTGGCCGGTGGCGGCATCCCGGTCGGCGAGTGGTACTTCCTGCTGCTCTGCACCCTGGTCGGGGCCGTGAGCCTGCCCGCCGCCCGCGACCTCATCATGCTGGTGGTGGCGCTGGAGCTGGTCTCGCTCCCGGTCTTCGCGCTCACCGCGCTGAAACGCTACGACGGTCGCGCCTCCGAGGCCGCGGTCAAGCTGTTCCTCGTGTCGGTCGTGTCGACGGCCGTCATGCTGTTCGGGGTATCGCTGCTGTACGGGCTGGCGGGCACCGTGTACCTGTCCCGGCTGGCGGCGATCTTCGGCGGCCGGATCCCAGCCCCTGGCCTGGCGGAAGGCGTCCATGCGCAGGCGTTGGAGGCCGCGCATGGATTGCCTGCCGTCGTCACGGTCGGGGTGGTGCTGGTCGTGGCCGGGTTCGCCTTCAAGATCGCCGCCGTGCCCTTCCACTCCTGGGCCGCCGACGTCTACCAGGGCGCGCCCGTCCCCGTGGCGGCGCTGCTCTCGGTGATCTCCAAGGCGGCCGGGTTCGCCGGGTTGATCCTCATTCTGATCACCGCGCTGGCCGGTCAGGGCGGCACCTGGGTGCCGATCGTCGCTATCGTCGCGGCGCTCACCATGACCGTGGGCAACCTGCTGGCCATGCGTCAGCGGTCTGCGGTGCGCCTGCTGGCCTGGTCGTCGGTGGCCCAGTCGGGCTACATCCTCGCGCCGCTCGCCCTCGCGAGCACTCCGGCTGCGGGTCCGGGAGCTGGTGACGGCATTCTCCTGGCCCAGTCCGAGGGGACGCCGATGTCCGGTCCCGCGGGCACCTCCGTCGCCTATCTGGTGATTTACGCGGCCATGAACCTGGGCGCGTTCGCCGTGGTCATGCTCGTGTCCCGAGTCACGGCACGCAACGAGCTCGACGACTATCGCGGACTGGCCTTCCGCAGCCCGGCCGCGGGCCTGGCGCTGGCGTTCTGCCTGGTCTGCCTGGCGGGCCTGCCGCCGGGGCTGGCGGGGCTGTTCGCCAAGGTCTTCGTCTTCCGCGAGATCGTCCAGGGCGGGATGGGGTGGCTCGCCGTGGTCATGGCCGTCAACACGGTCATCGGCCTGTACTACTACACGGTCTGGGCGGCGCGTCTGTTCGCGCCCGCGCGGCCGGAGCTCGCCGCGCCGCGCGGGGTGCTTCCGGCGACGTGGCTGGCGGTCGGTCTGGCGCTGGCGGTGGCGGTCCTGTTCTCCGCCGCGCCGCAACTGGTCCTCGACATGACCTTCTTATCCACCCCGAACTGAACCCCGCCCGGGCGCCCGTAAAACACCAGGGTCAGAGGAAGCGGGGCCCGTGCGCCATGGCCGGCGACACAGGCGCTCATCACGATCGGGGCTCATCCCTCACGATCGGACGCCCGTCCCTCGTGGTCAGGTGCCCGTCCTTCACAGTCAGGTGCCCGTCCGTCGTGCCCGATAGCGAGGGGACGTGTGATCGTCCAGCCCCCGTACGCTCCGGAGGGCACGCCCTCGACTACGGCGGGGAACGTTGGAGCGGGTGGTAAGCGTTGGACGGGGTGAACCCAGGCCACGAAGGGGGGAGCCTTGCACCACAACGGTCTGCGAACAGCCATCCTGCTCGGCGGCCTGTCCGCGTTCATTCTGGCGGTGGGCGCGTGGCTGGGCGGCGGCATCGGCCTGCAGATCGCGCTCGTGCTCGCCCTGGCCGTCAACGGCTTCGCCTACTTCTTCTCCGATCGCATCGCGCTGTCCGCGATGCGTGCCCGCCCGGTCAGCGAGGTCGAGCACCCCACCCTGTATCGCATCGTCCGCGAGCTCTCCACCGCGGCCAGGCAGCCGATGCCCCGCCTGTACATCTCGCCGACCATCCAGCCGAACGCGTTCGCCACCGGCAGGAGCCCGCGCCAGGCCGCGGTCTGCGTCACGTACGGGCTGACGCGACTGCTCGACGAGAACGAGTTGCGCGGTGTGATCGGGCATGAGCTGTCCCACGTGTACAACCGGGACATCCTGATCTCGTCCGTGGCCGGGGCACTGGCCACGATGATCACCTGGGTCAGCTACGTGGCCGTGTTCTTCGGCGGCTCGGACGACGACGAGGGCCCCGGTTTCCTGGGCGCGTTGCTCATGATGCTGTTCGGGCCGGTGGCGGCGGGGATGGTCCAGATGGCCATATCCCGCACGAGGGAATACCAGGCCGACGAATCGGGCGCCAGGCTCACCGGCGACCCGCTCGCACTCGCCTCCGCGCTTCGCAAGATCGAAATGGGCGCCCGCAGGCTTCCGCTGCCGGAGAACAGCCGACTAACCTCGGCCTCACACATGATGATCGCCAATCCGTTCAGCGGATCCGGTTTCGGCCGGCTCTTCTCGACGCATCCACCCACGTCCGAGCGGGTGGCACGGCTGGAGCGGATGGCCGGTTACCGCCGCTGACAGACGAAGGTTGCGTGACGATCGGAATATGGGTCGAACCCCCCGGATGACCCCGGCAGAGCAGAAGTTATGGAACGCCTTCCCCACAGGTGAGACCGTCGAACTTGGGCCGGTCACCCGGAGCGTCGTCGGACGTCCGGCCGGAGAGAACGCGCCGAAGGACGGCGCCTCGTGGGGGCCGGAACGCACGATCAGAGCCAAGGTCATCGCCTGGCTGCTGCTCGGCGCCCGCGACGGCGGCGCGGGCGCGGTCCCGGCGGTGCGGCTCTCCGGCGCGCGCATCACGGGACGGCTGGAGATCCTCGGCGGCAACGTGGCCCATGAACTCATCCTGAGCGGCTGCCACCTGGACGAACCTGTGAATTTCTCCGGCTCCATGACCCGGACCATCCGCATGACCGACTGTTATCTCCCCGGCTTCAGCGGCGGTGGCATGCGCGTGGCCGGACACCTCAGCCTGTCCGGCTCGAACGTGACCGGTTCCATCCGTCTCGCCCGCGCCCAGTTCGAGAGCGGCCTCTGGCTCGGCGGCACCAAGGTCACGGCGGACGAAGCCGACGAATGGGCGTTCTACGCGGGCTCTCTGGTGGTCGATTCCGGGGCGTTCCTCCGTAACGCGGACTTCACCGGAGGCGTCCGGCTGGTCGGTTCGCGGCTGAACGGCGGCCTGTTCCTGGACGGCGCGACGCTTCGCAATCCGGGCAAGGAAGCTCTGACCGCCGACAGCATGGTCGTCGAGGACATCATGTCGTGCGGCGGCGACTTCGCCGCGCTGGGCTGCGTACGGCTCCGCGGCGCCCGGATCAACGGGACACTCTCCATCAACGGGACGATCCGCAGCCCCGACACCCGCTACGCGCTGCAGGCCAGCCACGCGGAGATCCGTCAGCTGTACCTTCTCCCCGCCGAGCCCATCGACGGCGTCGTGACGCTGACCCACACCCGGCTCGGCTCACTGCACGATTCCCCCGACACCTGGCCGGAGAAACTGCGCCTGAACGGCATGGTCTACGAGCGGCTCATCGGCAGCGGGCACGAACGCAGGATCCTCTGGGTCGGGCGCGATCCGGAGGGATTCCGGCCGCAGCCGTACGAACAGTTGGCCGCCTGGTACCTCAGGGACGGCAACGACCTGCTCGCCCGCCGCACGCAACTCGCCAAGCTCCGCGAGAACCGGCGCACGCAGGGGATCGGCGGCCGCGTGTGGGGGCGGCTGCTCGACGTCGCGGTCGGGTACGGATATCGCCCCTGGCTGGCCGGCGTGTGGTTCGCGCTGCTGCTGGCGATCGGGACGGTCGTCTTCTCCCAAACCCCGCCCAGGGCGCTCAAACCGGCCGAGAGCCCCGATTTCAACGCGTTCGCCTACACCTTTGACCTGCTGCTCCCGCTGCCGGCTTTCGGGCAACGGGAGATGTTCGACGCGATCGGGTGGACGCAGTGGCTGGCGTACACGCTGATCGTGCTGGGGTGGGTGCTGGCGACGGCGCTGATCGCGGGCGCTACGCGAATTCTCCGTCCGACGTGATCTTCCGCAGCAGCGCCGCGAGGTCCGGCGGGAACACGACCTCCTCGGTCCGCTCGAGCTCCTCGGCGCTCCACCATCGGTACGCGGTCGTCGTGTCCTTCTCGATCTGCTCCATGTGATCGAAGGAGACGGTGGCGTCGCCGACCCGGACTGCGAAGAACGTCTGGTCCTGGGTGATGTGATAGTCGCCGAAGAAGAACTCGATGGTGTTCGTACCGTAGGGGCCGGTGAACGCCTCGGCGTCCGCCCGAATGCCGACTTCTTCGTACAGCTCCCTGGCGGCGGTCTGCTGCAGCGTCTCGTCGTCCTCCAGCGCGCCCCCGACCGTGAACCAGAACGGCTGCTCGGGCCGCGCTGGGTCGAATCCGTGCAGCAACAGCACGCGATCCTGGTCGTCGATGGGGAGGGCGCGAGCCGTGTAGCGGCGCAGCGGGATCTTCGTCACAAGAATGGAGCTTACGTTCCACAAGAGACGAAAGCGCGAACGGACAACCACCCCGAACCGGACAGCGCGGGAGGGGTACACGCAGGAAAGCCGCGCGCCAGGCAGCGATAGCCACCGCCGGCGAGCCCCCGAGGCGCCAGCGACGGCGGCGATGCCTCCACCACGCAAATGCCCCAAAGCACCGCGCCCCACGACCTACCGATCGATCCAGCCGCTACCCCGAGCCCCTGAAGCCCTCGCCGTGCTCCGGAAGACCTCCCCGAGCCTCTGAAGCCGTCCCCGTGCCTCCGGAGCCCTCGCCTGCTCCGGAAGCTCGGCGACGAGGATGGCGCGCGACATGCGGGGACATCTGGGGACATGTGGGGACGTGCGAGGGACGTGCCGGGGGCACAACACGCCGAAGCGGCAAGCAGCGAGGCCCGATCATGTCGCCTGCCCGGATGACAACACCCTCAACCGAACACCCCACCCGGGAGGGGGCGATTTGCGACGATTGCCGTCCACTAGGAGCGGCAGCCGCCCAACAGACACTCGCCCGATCGCCTGGGCCCGGCGGCGCCAGTCACCTCAGAGGCGGCGGCGGCCCGCGAACCACAGACCGCAGCCCGCTCCACCACCCGATCCCACCACCGACGGCCCGACCGCTCGAACAGAGTCCCTACCGGTAGTTCACGAACTGCAGGGCGATGTCCAGATCCTTCCCCTTGAGCAGGGTAATGACATCCTGCAGGTCATCCTTCTTCTTCGAGCTGACCCGCAGCTCCTCGCCCTGAATCTGAGCCTTGATCCCCTTCGGCCCCTCGTCCCGGATCAGCTTGGAGATCTTCTTCGCGTTCTCCTGGTCGATCCCCTCCTTGAGGGCGACCATCATCCGGTACTCCTTGCCGGACAGCTTCGGCTCACCCGCGTCCAGAATCTTCAGCGACAGGCCCCGCTTGACCACCTTGTCCTTGAACACGTCGAGCGCGGCGTTGGCCCGCTCCTCGCTGTTCGCCTTGATCTCGATGTTGGTCTGCCCGGACCAGCTGATGCTCGCCCCGGTACCTTTGAAGTCGAAGCGGTGCCCGATCTCCTTGACCGTCTGGTTCAGCGCGTTGTCGACCTCCTGTCGGTCGATCTTGCTGACGATGTCGAAAGACGAATCGGCCAAAACACCCACCCTCTCGGCTGCGTAAGAGTTGTTCTGGGATCCGGCTTCCCTGGCGTACCCGGACGGCGAAACGCACGGACCCAGCGAATGAGCCTAGCCAGCATCGGCGCCCCGCGCAGGCCGCCATCCCTCCCAACGGCCCCCGGAACGCCTGCTTTTTCGGCGGACCTGCCACCCGAGATCCGGCTCGGGACAAACCGGTTTCACGTACACCTCAGAAGTCCGCTATCCTTCTGTCTGTCGCCGCAGAGCGGATGACACGGCAGGTTGCCCGAGTGGCCAAAGGGAGCGGTCTGTAAAACCGTCGGCTCAGCCTACGCAAGTTCGAACCTTGCACCTGCCACACCAGCGGGAAGAGGCCCGTCACCAGCGGAAACGCGGTGACGGGCCTCTTCTGTTGTGTCCGGGCGTCCACGGCTGACGCCGGTCTCCTACGGGTGGCTACGCTGAATGCGCGCTGAAGATCATCGGGCTTGTTCAGGGGAGTCGGGCGGCTTCGGTGACGTCGCCGGCAGGGCTGCCTCGATGCGACGCATCGCCTCAGCCTGCCCACCAGAGATGCACTTGGCGTAGACCCGCAGCAGCACCTTCACGCCGTGGCCGGCCCACTCGGCGACCTGGGGCGGATTCACGCCCGCGTTGAGCCACGCGGAGACACACGCATGCCGGAAGTCGTACGGCCGGCCGGCGATTCCCGCAGCCCGTTCGGCAGGCGTGAGGGCGCGCTTGCGTGCCGCGTGCCACACCGGGAGATAGGTACCGTCGCGAATGATGCCGCGGCGAGGCCCAGTGAAGATGCGCCCGTCTCGGTTGGCGGGGAATTCGTCGAGGTGGGCGCGCAGCAGCGCGACCAGATCGGGGTGAACAGGCACTGGCCGCCTTGCCTTCAGCGGCGGATCGCTAACAGTAACCAACGAGTCGCAGGACTTCCGCTGGCTGGCCGCGGACGAGGTGCGCACGCTGTCTGTCCAAGCGTTTGCTGTGCGCGTCCTTGACGCGCTAAACAGCGACGGCAAGCCTTCCATCCGAAACATGATGGAATTCGCGTTATAGGGGATTAGGTCGATCTGCTCCCGTTTCGTCCGTGTCATATCGAAGTACCGTGTTCTCTGGCGTGGCTGTAAAGAGATACTCTACAAGCAGAGAGAACTCGCTAGCTTGCTGCGCTGCTGCAATGCACGTGAGCGACCTTGCCTTACTTCTTCAAGGTCATGCAGCTTCGCGTGCGCTTGAAAGGCGTGATATCGAGATTATCGATTGATCTGGAGAGTTGCACTTCTAGGGCGTGATTCCCGCTTGAACGAATCCCCTCCAGCGAAAGTTCATCGATAGTGAGATGGTGGGACGATGCTCAGAGATGATCTCCGCGAGACTCTGACGGTCCACTGACTGAGCCACCGAATATGGGAAGTTCCCCTTGCTCGGCGCCATTTTTGACGCTGAAGTTGCCGATAATTGCTTCGCCAAGTTCATCGCGAGAACGAATTGATTGCCCGCCTGCAGCAACCAAAATGCGATTCCCTTCAGGCGTACTCTCGCCGAAATTCAGCACGAGAACCGGCCGCCCAGCTCGCATTGCCCCTTGTCCAGCGGCAAGAGTCCCACCTTTCTCGCCGGCTTCGACAACGACCAGTGCGCGACTCAGACCGTAGATTACACCGTTCCTTGCCATGGCGGCGTAGGCTGTCCATCGCTGAGATGGCTGGAACTGTGATATCACCAATACGCGTCTTGCGTCGAACGTTCCGGAGAAAACTCTCTTTATTCGGAAGTGATTGAACCCCTCTGCTAGCACTACTACAGTCTTGCCTCCCGCGGCGAGGGCGGCAAGATGGGTTGTGGTATCGACGCCCTTTGCGTAGCCCGACACTACTACCATGTTGTGTCTAGTGACCTCTTCTCCGCAAGCGTGGGCTGCCTTCAATCCGAGCTGAGTGGCAGATCGTGACCCGCACATTCCGACTGAAGGTGCATGGAAGAGATCGGAATTTCCCCAGTAGAAGAGAATCGGCGCTATCGGCCGCCCTTTCTTGATCAAAGACTTTGGATAGTCTGGATCGGTGAACATTGTAACGCGAATCGCTTTCTCGGTAAGGGCTGATGCCTCCTCTAGAATTGATTCTCTGTCCGTGTCGTCAAGCTCATCAAAAAGCTGTACTAATGCTTCCTGTCCGTGATCGCACAAAACCTGCGTTATCCGTGATGGAGTACGAAGTTCTTTGAATGCTACGAGGGCGAGAGCGAGCGTGAAGTGCTCAGCGTAGGACATGCTTAGCTCCTCATGGTGCGGACGGCACTAAGGCCGAAAACCCTTGCCGCTCCGGACTGTCGTGCTGCGAGAGCGGCCTTGCGCATCGACGATCCACTTCGACATACATCGTCTAGGACAATCACGTCCTGCCCATGCAAAGTAGTTGGGATCTCAAAGGTGGCATCGGCAGCACTACCACCTTCCTTTGCTGGTGGCCTAGGGCCGGACGTGCATATAGTTTGAACTAGCGGCTTGTCGACTTTTTGTGCTACTGCCGCGGCGAGCTTCTCGCCGAAACTCTGTCCGTCCGCCTTGTGGCCTGGGACGGTTACTATTACATCGCCATCTCTGTATAAGGGATGGCGTCTGAAGAAGTTCGCGAACACATCAACTAAATCTGTGCGAGCTTGATTTCTTGAGGTTCCCGCTGTGTAGTATTTACCCCTGTAAACCAATTCCCCGATGGGCGTATTCTTCCATTGCATCGGATCCTCCGACGACTCCGGGTCCTTGTACCAGTCTAGCGCTATCGAGCAATCAAGTCCGGGATTTCTTCGAAGACTTAGCACTTCGGTTAATAAACCGGCTAATTCCCGTATCTCGCTTGGCAGGCCCGTTGGGAACTCTAGCTCGTATGTGTACGTCTGCATCCTTTCCGAAGGAACTGGCACTAATCTGCAGAGGTCGGAGGCTGCCATTAGAATTTGCTGCACCGCTTCTTCTGGTCCGCGCAGATCGAGCCACCGTAGGGGGCGATCCATGTCGCGGTACTTGTAGACCGTGTAATCCGCCAGTCGATTGGCCCTGCTGTCCGGTGTGAAGGGTGGAACAGGCCGGAAGAGTGACACGCTCTCGCTCCGAGTGTCCTAGCTGATGATGTTGGTCGCAAATGCTTGATCTCATAGTGTGAGCCCTTCGTGCAAGATTGGACAGAGATGTGAGCTACCCAAGCGCGACAAGCCCGGTCAGAGCCCCCGGCTGCATCGCTGGCATGGTAGGCGGTTCTAGCCTCTGGACTATAAGGATGGCGGCCGACAGTTTGTTCGAAAGGCTATTGGCTTGCCCCTGTGACCTGCTGCTCCGCGACTTAGCGCCTGTGAAGAGGCGTTGGAGATCAGCTACCACGCCTGATCTGCGGTGGCTTCGAAGGATGAGACTCTCGACAGGGCCCCTCCAAGATGGAGCGGGCGGAACCTGGTGTGTCCAGGGCGAGAGGCTGCGTTGAATGGGTGCGAAGCTGGCCGACTGGTAAGGCAAAGGTGCAGGTCAGAGGCGCCTTCGCGGATCCCCTGTAAACCGTCGGCTCAGCCTACGCAAGTTCGAACCTTGCACCTGCCACACCAGCGGGAAGAGGCCCGTCACCAGCGGAAACGCGGTGACGGGCCTCTCGCGTTGTGTCCGGCTGTCCACAGCTGACACCGGTCCCGTATGGGTGGCTGAGCCGAATACGCGCCGAAGATCGTCAGTCCGTCTCGGAGGCATCTGGGCCCCGCCGCAAGGCTCGACGCTTGCTCGGTGGGGCTGAGGGCGCGTTCGCGCTCTTTGTGTCAGACCGGCAGGTAGTAGTGCTTTGTTAGGTCTGTTGATGGCTGCTGCGGCGTGACGGGTTCAGCCTTTGACGACAGGTAGGGCATGCGCCGGCCCAGGTCGCGAGCAGCAGTCGTAACTCGCGGATGACCTTGTAGAGGGTCAGGCCGGCGCAACCGCTTTTGCGGTCGAGTCGCAGCAAGGGTAATGAACGGGTGCGCGGCGGTGACAAGAGACATGGCGGTGCCGGCCGGTCCAGGACCGGCCTTCGAAATGGTCCAGCCCCAGGCCGGTTTTCAGCTCGCGGTAGTCGTGCTCGATCCGCCGGCGGATCTTGCCGTACCGGATCAAGTCAGCTGGTTCGGTATCAGCAGGCAGGCTGTACAGCCAGTACTTGACTGGTTCGCTCTCCTCGTCGGGCCATTGCGCGATCAGCCGCCGCTCAGGCAGGGTGCCGTCGCCTGCGCGAGATATGCGGTGCTCGGCCGGCCGTACCCGCAGGAAGACGAAGTGCGAGCTCATGGCGCCCTTGGAGCCTTCGCGCCAGGTGAGTGTGACCGCGGCGTCGTGACCGACGGCCAGGACGTGTTCGGCCAAGCTGACGGCGGTATCGGGGTAACGCAGGCCGGTCCGGGTGGGAGGCCGGCCTCGGCCGGACCAGAGCCGGGGCACTCTGAGCACGTCTGGGGGCGTGCGGCCTGCTGGTACAGCGGACCAACGCAGCGCTCGACGGATCGGCGTTCGGGCCGCCTGCCGGGGCGGCATGACATACCGCCGACATACCGCGCGTCTCTACCCTGGGCCGCATGTCTCCCCGTTGGCGGTGGTTCGCCGTCGTGATCCTGCTGGCCGCATGCCTGGTGCCGGGCCCTCCGGCCGCCGCGGCCGCCCTCTCGGACGCCGGCTTCTTCGGCAGGTGGAGCGCCGGCGCCTGGGCGGTGGGGCCGCGGCTGAACTACGCGCACGTCGGCCTGGCGCCCGTGGAGAGCGCGGTCAAGGCAGGCGACTACCCGCTGGCCAAGCAGAAGCTGCTCGACTACTACCGCGCCCGCCCGGCCATCGAGACGAGCGCTTTCTCGCACGAAAAGCCCTGGCCGGGCGCGTTGGAGCTGACCCCCAGCCACATCTGGACGCTGGGTGACGGGGAACAGTACGTCAAGACGGTGACCTTCGGGCCGGGGGAGAACACGGTCACGGCCGACGTCACGAGCACCGTCACCAAGGGCAAGGCCGGGTTTTTCCTGATGAGCCGTTACAAGGATGCGGTCATCGCTCGGGTCAACAGCCAGAGGAGGGGGTTGGGCAAGCCCAGCCTCCGCCTGACCCTGGCCGATGGGTCCGTCAAGACCCTCAACCCCACGCACGACACCTACATCTGGGCGGCCTACCCCGACAACGTCTACGGCACCAAGTACTACATGCAGGTCAGCGACCAGGGCGCGGGGCCGTTCACCGGCGAGACGCGCAAGGCGTACCTGCACTTCGACCTGTCCGGCGTCTCCGGGGTGAAGCAGGCGGAGCTGACGCTGACCGGCCAAGCTCCCTCGGCGAAGGCCGTCATGATCTACGGCACGGGCGAGACGTTCAACGAGACCACCCGCACCTGGAACAACACCGTCCAGAACACCTACTCCTGGGAGGGCGACCCGGGCGGCTTCGACTGGAAGCTCCCCAAGGGCGCCGACGCGGAGTACCGCTACCAGCTTGCCCGCTTCTTCTTCGCCGGCCCGCTGGCCCTGGAGTACCAGAAGACCGGCAATGAGCACTACGCCAAGACGCTCATCGGCCTGATGACCGACTTCATCATGGACGCCGACACCTACGACTCCGATCAGGGCGCCGGTTCCTACCTGGAAAATCTGCACGTGGCGCGTCGGCTGCAGAACTGGATGGCGGCCTATGAGATCCTGCGCAAGAGCCCGTCGCTGACTCCCGAGGCCAACGTGGCGATCCTCAAGACGATGAACCGAGCGGGGATCCACCTGCAGGAGAACGTCGTCGAAACTCCGAACAAGATGCAGTCGCAGAAGATCACGCTGCTGCACGCCGCCGTCTACTTCCCGGAGTTCCGCGTGGCGCCGGGATGGCGGACCGACGCGGCGGCCTTCCTCACCACGCAGCTCGACGACTCGACCTATCCCGACGGCGGCTACAAGGAGGCGACGGACGGCTACCTGAGGGGTTACCTCAACCAATACGCGGATTCGATCCCGTTCATGCGGCGCCAAGGGATCGAGTTCCCCGCAGCCGCCGCTGCCCAGCTGGGCAAACTCGCCCGTTTCCTCATGGACCAGAGCTATCCGAACGGATACAGCGCGGCCTACGGCGACGCCAACACCAAGGATCTGCGGGACGGCCTCGCGCGATTGGGCACCGAGCTCAAGGACCCGGAGCTCGTCTACGTCGGCACGTCGGGAGCGTCCGGGCAGCGGCCCGCGCACACCTCCGCCCTCTACCCGGACACCCGGGTGGCGATCTCCCGGTCCGGGTGGAGCGCCGACGATTCCTATCTGCGCATCAACGCCGACCGCGGCAACCACAGCCACCCGGACGAGCTGGCGATCACCGCTCACGCGTACGGCAGGACTCTTCTGCCCGACATGGAGACGTTCACCTACAGCGACGACCCGCGCGCTCTGTGGTTGCGGAAGTCCACGGAGGCGCACAACACGATCGAGATCGACAACACGGCGCAGTCCCGGTCGGTGACCGCGGCCGGTGAGATCTCGCACCTGGTCACCAATCCCGCCTTCGACCTCATCGGCGCCAACACCGACAGTTCGGCGGGGGCGCGACATGAGCGATCCGTCCTGTCTCTGCACTCGGGCTTGTGGGTGGTCTCCGACCGGCTGAAGCCCACCGACACCGCCGCGCACCGCTACGAGCAGAACTGGCATTTCGCCTGGGACGCCAAGCCCGAGCTCAACTCCGGGTCGAAGGCGACCTCCACGGCCTACGACGCGGGCGCGAACATCAGCATCGTGCCCGCCGACCCCACCCAGATCGTTTCCTCGCTGCGGGACGGCTACCATTCGCCGGGCGGCTACACCCTGCAGAACGCCACGTACGCCTCCTACGCCAAGACGGTCGCGGGCCAGACCACCTTCGACACCCTCCTGGTGCCCTCACACGGCGCGGCCACTCCGGTGACCGTGGCCAGGCTCCCGGTCGGGACGACCCCCTCCTACCAGGCCACTGCCCTGAGCTTGAACGGCGGCGCGGGTGTCTATTACAAGTCGTGGACGACGAAGGCGTCACGCGCGTTCGGCGACTACACCTTCGACGGCAAGCTGCTCTACGCCGATGCCGGAACGATCGTGGTGGTCGACGGTTCCTCGGTCGAACGCGCGGGCACGACCCTGATCAAGGCGCCGGCGGCCGTCAAGGACCTGGCCGTAACGATCAAGGATGGCACGGTGCGCATCGACGGCGGCGGGCTGGTGGCGAGCACGGACCCGGCCACGGCCATCGCGATTGCGGCGCCGGAGGCCACCAAGGTGACCCTCAACGGCACGGCCGTACCCTTCCGGCGCGTGGGCACGCTCATCTACGCGGCCGCCTGACACCCAGCGTCGGATGGAACACTGGTTCGTTTTGGGCCGACCGGGATGCAGTGGGGCGCGATGCCGAGGACAAGGGCGTGTGGGTTGAACGGAATGAGCGTAGCCAGGCCGGCACCCCTGCTGAGGAACTCCCTTAGGGCCGCTGGGTAGCTCGGGCAGCGGCGCTGATCGCGACGGGACTGTAAGCCGTCGGCTCAGCCTACGCAAGTTCGAACCTTGCACCTGCCGTCCGCAGTAACAGCAGATCAGAGGCCCTTCGGGGCCTCTTCTGCGTTTCGGTGGTGTGCAGCCGGATGCTGCCGCGCAACATGCGTCCCGGTCAGCGGCGCATCGAGTTGATGTGATCCGAAAAATGCGGGAACTCTGCTCGTGCGGCAGTCACGATCTGGGTTGGGGAACGGCGGCCGCCGGGTGCGTAGCACTCGGCGATGGCACGGAATGCCTCGTTCGGCTGTGCCGTGGAGTCGGGGTCCGAGAAGGCCTCGGCGGGGCCCAGGCCGACGGCGAACAGCCAGAGGAGGTCGCCGAGATTGCGGGCGATCAGACCGTGCTCCCCCTCGGAGCCGATGTAGACGACGGGCTGGTCGGTGATCGCCGTATCTGGCCGTACCAGCCAGAAGCCGGTGTAGTCACCCGCACCGGTCGTGCCGAAGAAGCGGAACTCGCTGCCGTCGGCTTCTTGGTTGCCGGTCCACAGGCGGAACCACCACGCCGTCCGGTCGGGCTTCTCGAACTGGTCGTACAGCTCGAAGTCGCAGCCGCGGGCCTCGTCGGCTTCCTCGTCCCATTCCCACTCGAAGCCGACCTCGGCCACCTCGGCCAGGGCAGTGGGCAATGCGAGACCTTCAGACATGTTCGCCATCCCGAGAGATTAGACGCCATAGGAAGCGGTCGAGG
This sequence comes from Nonomuraea antri, assembly GCF_013283785.1. Taxonomy (GTDB): domain Bacteria; phylum Actinomycetota; class Actinomycetes; order Streptosporangiales; family Streptosporangiaceae; genus Nonomuraea; species Nonomuraea antri. Next base: position 9,477 of record NZ_JABCPZ010000151.1, on the reverse strand, counting down.
TGGGGCTGTCCCTGCACGGGCCCCGAGTTGCTGGAGCGGTGTCACGTGGTTGGTGCGCTTGTCCTCAGCCGGCCGGTAGGAAGAGCGCCGACAGTCGGGGCAGGCGCTGACGCAGCTGGGCGTCGTCGAAGTCGAAGTCTTCGCCCATGTCGTCCCCTGTGGCCCGGTCTACTGCTGCTTCCTCGCGAACCGCCAAAGCCTTGTAGAAGGCGTCTACATCGCCATCGGTGTGACGTTCGTAGGCTGCCTTGGCCGCAAATTGAACTTTTTCGTAGAAGATGGCTTGGCTGCGGCCCTGGGCTGCGGCTTCAATAACGGCCGGGTGGCCGGCGAGGTTGTCGGGGGACTGTGCCGCACTCTCAAACCAGCCACGGCCCAACGCGATCAACCCGGCCCGGAAGTCGCTGAAGCTGTCATTCGAGCACCCGCCGCCGATCAGATAAGCGGCAGCCCAGACGTCCCACCGATGCACCGCGTCTGCTACCTCATCGAACCGCTCCTGGAAATCAAGGATCTCCTCCATGGGGAGAGCAGCAAGTCGATCAACGAGTGCCTCATCGGTAGGCTCGGCATCCGTGCGGGCGGAGTCGACAACGCTCCAGAATTCGTCCAGATTCACGCGGACACTTTGCCACAACAGTCTGCTCATGCGGTTTGGTCTCACTTGTAGCGCCGCCATGACTCGAAGAAAATCCGGGATATTCGCGGGATGATTCCGTACGCCCAGTGAGTGAGCCAAGGCTGCCCGCCGGGATCTGGGTCAGCGGGGTGACGACGACATCATGGATGTCTTCGCGTTCGAGGTAGGCGCCAAATGGGGTCCCTTCAGGCAGTGGGACATCGCCGGGTACGTCTCCTTCATACCGCGCATGGCGACATCGACCTGAGCGCCCGGTGGATCTCCTTGGTGTACGGGCCCTTACCGCCCCAGCTCGGACAGGTCGCCCCTGGTGGCCCATGGGCGCCAGTTGGATGTACAGGCGGGGGACGCGCTTGAGCGTGCCATTGGTTCGCGTCCGCCTATCCCCGGCAAGGAAAAGCTAGCCCCTTCCGAGATGACTCCAGCTGCCCATAGCCTGTTCCGAAGATGATCACTATCCAGGGCGGCCTGTGAGGCGCTGGACGAGGAAGCTGACGCGCGGACACCGGCCGCACGGCCCACCGGGCGACTTCTCAACGACATGGATATGGACGAAGCATGGATTCTCCCCAGGATTTGCCCCGTGAGCTGGACGGCGCGTACAAGGCCGTCGGCCTGCCCTGGCCGGACATCAGGATCGACCGGCTGGAGCGGGTGCTGGAGCGGCTCGGCGACGAGCCCGGGACCGAACGGATCCGCGAGCGCTTCGAGATGCTGCGCCGGGGCCAGGACCTGTTCTTCCGCATGCTTCGCGAGATCGCCGACGAGCACCGCGGCAACGCCATCAGGATGATGGAACACAAGGACCGGACCTGCGTGAGCACCATGCGGGACACCTGGGCCGGGACCATCGGCCGGATCGAGGAGTTCCACGAGGTCGTCCAGAGCGCGGCCCGTACGCTCGCGGCCGAACAAGCGGCACCGATCGACTACCTCGCCGGGCCGTGGCCGGCCTGGGTCACCGACCGGCCCGACCGCGGCACCCGCGACGAGCCCACCGCCGGACGTGGTCCCGCCTGCGACGCCCTGCTGCGCTGGCTCGACGATCAGTACGGCCCACGGGTCTGCGTCGTCACCGGCGCTCCCGCCAGCGGCAAGACGACGCTGCTCGCCTGGTTCTGCAGGGCAGGCCTGGGGTCCTGGTCCCGTCTTCCTGGCCGGGAGGCGGCGGTCCTGCTGCGCAGCCTCTCGGTGGACAAGGGCCGCGCGGAGCTGGAAAGCCAGCTCAGCCCCGAGGGTCTGGACGCCCTCGATCGAACGGTCCTCGTCACGTTAGGAGACCCTCAGCGGAGCCTGGATCCCGAGGCCACGCTCACGGACCTGATCATGCCCCTGATCGAGAACCCTCATGTCCGCCTGCTCCTGGAATGGCCGGACCCGGCCGACCTCCCGTGCGACGCTTTCGTCCTCGACCTGGACGATCCGCGTTACACCGACCCCGACGCCTTCACCGCCTGGTACGCGGCCCAGAGCCCGCATTCGCCCTTCCCCGAGTGGTACGTCGCCGAGAGCGCGCACTCTCCCTTCACGGCGGACCAGGTCTACCCGTCGCCCGGCCTGGCGGCGCTGGCGTCCCGGGCGAAGGGCGCCGATCCGGGAGCGGGAACGATCGCCGAGCGGGTGACGAGAGCCTGGCTCGACGGGGTGTCGCCGGCCGCGCGGGACGCCGCGCGGACGCTGGCCCTGACGCTCGGTCCGGCCGGGCCCTACACGTGGCGGCTGTTGCACTGCGGGCGCCGTCGTGACGATCCGGCTGAGGCCGCGCGGGGGGTGGCGGAAGCCGCCGCGTCCCTGCCGCTCGCCGTGGAGGGGCTGCCGTCGTACACGGTGGCCCTGCCGGAACTCAGGGCGGCGCTCGACCCGCCGCTCCATGGGCACGGCGAGCTGGTGGCGGTGATGCGCGGCTGGCCGTACAACGCCGAGCTGCCCACCCCCGCCTACGTGCTGGTCCATCTGGAGGCCCACGAACGGCTGGCCGGAGGCCCGGTCACGCCGCTGCCCGTCTGCCGTCCGCCGATCGAGGTCACCCGCGAGATGATGGAGAGCCTGGGCTACGACATCGTCCGGACGCGCGAGGTCCATCCGGCCCTCACCCACGGCCCCACCAGGAGGTTCATCGCCGAGATCGGCGTGCCGGAGACGGGCATGTACAAGATGGGCGGGCCGGTGTTCACCACGCCGATGACCGAGTTGTGGCCCGACGAGCAAGACGAACTGGCGGCGATCTCGCCTCGTCCCGTGGAGTCGCTGTTCATGATCGACATCCTGCAGGCCTGGTATCTCTTCCTCGACGGCGAGACCGGCCGGATCCACGGGGTGCGTGAGGGCTTCGACGACGTGTGCCTGGCCCACCACGATCTGGCGTCGTGGGCGTACTTCATCTACGTCATCTACCGGACCCGCGCCCTGTGGTGCGGCGAGAACGAGCACCACGACGTCCAATATTGGTGCGCCGACGACCTGATCCTGGAGCTCCACACCTACTCGCCCGACACCATGGGCCCGGAAGGCGACGCCCTCTGGCCAGGGGCCTTCGACGACTACACGCTGCTGACCTAGGGAGAAGGCGAGCCAGGTTCGTACAGATCCATCTATCTGCTCGCGGCGACAAGGGGGCCATGGATAGCGGGAACGGGATGGCGTTCCCGGTTGTCGCGCAGGTGCTTCCTGGCCCGCCTGCCGTGCTTCCTGTTCGCCTTCGGGATCACTTAGCGCCACCACCGAATACGTGCAGCGAGGGGCTTTCGAGTACCGATAGAGATGGCGGCTTCTAGTATTCCGGGTGGTTGAGGATCGTTAATTGTCCACTCCGCTGCGGATCTTCTGAGAAACATGCAAGGAGAACAAACGTATGGCGCAGCTCGTCTCCGCGTTGGAAGACACTGTCAGCGTCCAATACGGGCAGTTCGTCTTCATCGACGCGGATGGCTCAGCCGGTGCTGACGGCTCCCTTTCCCCGTGGGAGCTCAGCTTCGATGAAGACGAGTGGCTCCAGGTCACGACGAACGGCGGCTTGGTGAGCACCGGATACTCAGACCACAAGGTGCAAGTGCGTTTTGAACTGTGGGACGCGCCGCCTCCCCGTGTTGCGGACGGGGTTTCCACGGAAAGGGAAGAGGACTTCTCTGCCGGCTCCGGGCGGATCTGCCTGACGGAGTTGGTTTCGGACGGAGAGCACCCCTTCTTCGACCTCGGTCGGCGCGCGGCGTCATGGAAACTGCGCGCGCTGGTGTTCGTCTTGCGTGATCCAGATGAGGTCGACTGGGAGAAGGAAGGGTTCCCCTCGGGCCTGGAGCGTTACTGCCTGCAGTTCTGGCCCCTTGGTTGACGGACTCGATGGCCGGCCTGCGTGACGAGGTCGCCCGCAGGACAACGGCACCTGGTCTTGCATCGGCGAAATCGGGACCGGCTGGACGTCGTCCCTGCTTCGAGCCGCAGCCCGCGTCGTTCGTGGGTATCGCCGCTGTCGGCCCACTGGATGTTGACCTCGGGCCGAGACGCGCGTTCTGGCGGGGTCCGCGACGACACGTGGGTCTACTGTCTCCGTCGTCTTGGGAGCCTCAGCCGGTTGAACTGCCGCAACGATTCTCTGGCCGGTCCGGGTATCCCTGTGATCGGTCACCCAGTGGCTGGGTCATCCTGGCCGGTTCGCTTCCGTGCCAGGTGTACGACTCCGGCAACGAGCTTGAGCAGAATGCTCAGCGACAGAAACACCCACAGTCCTGTCAGCCAAGCATTCGGCATGGGCCCGCGGAATCCGGAGAGCCCGAACGTCGTACCAGCCCCGGCCCATCCGCAGAAGATGAAGGAGCACGCAGAACCGAGCTGCCACCAAAAAGATCGCCGCACATCCATGCCGCCAACCCTCTCGCCTCATCATCCACCGAACAATGCCTCCGGCGGGGGCCTTCGGCTCCGGGATGATCGGCGCACGGAGTGTCTGGTCCGCAGGTGGCTGAGGTGAATTCTGATCATCCCGCCCGCGATCGACCTGAGACAAGCCGAGCAGACCTCGCCGACCCCTTCTCCGGCGCCGCTCGTGCGTTGGGCGTGGGCATGGGAGTCGAGCACAGCGCGTGCTCGACGTGCCGCTGTGGCGGACGGGCTCCCAAGTGGGTGTGCTCGTCCGCCGCAGCGGTGTCCGCGGGGGTCGTAGCTCGCGTTCTCGTCGGGGTCAGCGCTTGATGGGCAGCGCGTCCCGCTGGAACGGCGTGAACGGCGGCGTGGCGGCGGTCGTCGCGCCCGCGTCCGTGCCGCAGGTGGACAGCATGAGGTATCGCTGGATCGCCGTGTCGATCGCCTCGGACGGGTAGTGCGTGAGGTTGATGCCGAACGAGACCTGGCGCGAGCCGTCCGCCTTGGTCAGCGAGACGGTGGACATGCCGAGCACGGTGCCGTCATGGCCCCAGAAGCGGCCGCAGGGCAGGTCGACGGGGAAGAGTCCGAGACCGTAGTCGAAGGTGACCGGGCTGCCCGCGCCCGACGAGACGGGCACGATCTTCTGCATCTCGGCCAGCATTCCGGCGTCGAGCAGGCCGCCGCGGAGCAGCACCCGGTAGAAGCGGTCGAGGTCCTCCATGGTCGAGACGAGGGCGCCGGCCAGGCCGTAGATGGACGGGTTGTACACGCTGAAGTCGCGCGGCGGGTCGATCTGGCCGAACAGGGACTCGTACCCCTTGGAGTGCGGGCCGAAGATGACCGGCGTGTGCGGGAACGAGGTGTGCCGCAGCCCCGCCCTGCGGATCACGTGGTCGGTGATGTAGCGCTCGGCGCTGACGCCCGTGACCCGTTCGAGCAGCAGGCCGGCCAGGGTGTAGTTGGTGTTGGAGTACGAGCCGGGCGTGGCGCCCGGGCTCCCGGTCGGCGGGGCCGCGAGCGCCATCCGCACCAGTTCCTGGGGCGTGTACGTGCGGAAGCGGTTGGCCTCCAGGCTCTCGACGGTGGTGAAGATGAGCGTGTCGTAGTCGGCGATGTGGCTGGTGTGGTTGAGCAGCATCCGTACGGTGACCTGCTGCCCGACCTCGCCCGGTACCAGGTCGGGCAGGTAGCGGCCGATGGGCGCGTCGAGCTCGATCGTGCCCCGGGCGACCTGCTGCAGGACCGCGGTCGCGGTGAACGTCTTGGTGATGCTCCCCACCCGGTGCCGCAGATCGGGACGTACCGGACGGCGGGTCTCGACGTCCGCCACGCCGGCGGCGCCCTTCCAGCTCTGGCGGCCGTCGGCGACGTGGGAGTAGATGCCGTACATGCCCGCCTCGTGCACGGCGTTCAGGGCTTTGCGTAGTGCGTGCCGGTCGAGCCCGGCGTCCTGGGTCGCGGCGGCCGGGCCGGCCGGGGCTCCCGCGAGGAGCAGCAGTCCCGCCGTGGCCGCGGCGGTCAGCCGGGTGGCGAGCGTCCTGAAGCGAAGTAGCGTCATGGCGACAGGATGAAAGCCGCGATACGGCGGCGGCCAGGTCACCGGCGACCGGACGGGCGGGCGCGGGACGGCGCTGGCGGCGAAATGTCACCTCTGATCAGCGTGGTCCGGCGCGTCCTGTACCTGAGGACGAAAAAGTTCTTCCTCCTTCAGGGGGATGGCCTCAAATGCCATTGGGGGCGATGGGGCTTTGGATTCGGGTGGGACCAGAACGCCCGGACGCGCGTTTGCGCACCCCTGCGTTTTTCACCGGTGTTCGAGGAGCCAGAGCGTGTAGGCGGCGATGGAAGACGAGTCGGTGATCGAGCCGTTCAGAATCAGCTGCTCGAATTCCGTGCGGTGCACCCAGCGCTGACGCATGTCCTGCTCGGTGTGTTCGCGGTCGGTCTCGCCTTTGGTGAGTCCGACGGCCAGGTAGACGTGGAGCCCTTGGGTGGTGATGCCGTGGGCGTTGTCCATGCGGCCCAGCAGGCGCAGGTCGGTGGCGCGGAGACCGGTTTCCTCAGCCAGTTCTCGGCGAGCCTCTTCTTCACGCGTTTCCGCCGCCGCCGTTCCCTGCGGGAAACTCCAGGAACGGCGGCCGATCGGGTATCGGTACTCCTCCACGAGGTGGAAGCCGTCGTTCTCCTCGGGCATGACCAGGACGAAGTCGGGCTTGACCACGTATCCGTATATGCCGGGGGAGCCGTCGGGATGCTCGATCGTGTCCTCGCACACTTTCATCCAGGCGTTGCGGTAAACGACCTGAGAGGAGATCTGCCGGATCACGGATTGTGCTTCCACCATGGGGAGACATGCTACTTGTGCTCCCCTGCCAGGGGTTTCCGCGCGGGCTGGTTGACGGTGTCGAGTACTACGCCGGTGGCCACTCGGCGTTGTCCCTCGAAGAATTCCAGGTGCTCGCCGACTTGCAGCACGGCGATGGGAAGACTGAGCAGGAACATCAGGGCTATGCCTGTCTCTCCCGGCTTTATGCCGCGACCGCTGCGAGGGTAGAGCTGGCAGTCCCAATGGATCATGTCGCCGGAGGCGAGGCGTTGCCCTATCCACAGTTGGGGACGGTAGCCGTGGGAGATTCGTCCCTGGCGTCCGCCTTCCTCGGTCTTCGTGAGGGTCAGCCGCACTTCGACGTGTGGCTCGCCGCGCTTGAGCAGCTCTCGTAGGAGACGTTTCTGGTCTGTCTGGAAGTCGTCCATCTTGCTCTGATGATGGCTTGATGAGGAGGCCGGTGTCCTGCTGATTCTCGCGGCCGTCGTGGTGGCGATCGCCGTTCGGCTATCCCTCGCTCGGCGGCTCGGTCTCCGGTGGGGCGTTCTCGAACGCGTCGAGGAGGTCGCTCACGAAGCGTTCGTGGTGGGCCCGTTCGGTGGTTCGAGCCGCGCTGGTCAGCACGGTCGCCTTGGCTCGGCCGAGTGCGTCCGGGCCTGCGCCGAGGAGCCGTATGGTGATCAGGATCGCGTCCACGACGCTCACGCCGCGGCCGGCCAGCAGGTGTTGTACCTGGTCCATGCCGGAGTCCTGGGCGAGGAGGGGACGGCACTCGGCCGTCAGTTCGGCGATCAGCCGGGCGCGTCGAGGGTCGATGTGCAACTGGGATCCCGGGGTCGGGTGCTGCTACAGATCCGCTGGTGAGGGGATGGCGATCAGGTCCAGCGCCTCGATCTCGGTGAGCGCCTGGGCGGCGAGGTGGCGGAGCTCGGCCCATTCGGGGTCGGTGGTGAGCCCCTCGGGGGTCCATGTTTCCGGGGCGGGATCGTCGCTCATGGCCGCCAAGGCGTCGTCGATGCGCTGCAGGAGGTCGTGCAGGGCCGGCGGCAGGAGGCCCGGCGATTGGTCGTCGACGTTGTGCGGCACCCAGCCGTTCGCCCAGTCGAAGTCGAGCGCCAGTTCGTCCGTGTGCCACCGGTGGCGGGCGAGCCACGCCACCTGCTCGTCGGCGGAGGCGGCCAGCATGACCAGCGTCTCCGCCAGGCGCAGCACCGAGGTCGGCACGTCGGGCATGGTGTATCGGGTCGGCGGCTGCGGGGCGGGGTTCATAGGTGTCCCTCCTCTCCGATCTGGCTCATGCGGTCGGGGTGCCTGCGTGCCCGCCGCCGGATGCCCAGCGCGCCGCCGATCCAAGAGGCCACCAGGGCGATGAGCCGGCCGAGAAGCGACTTGCGCGCCTTCGGGCCCCACACCTGTCGATGCTCAGCCACTCGTCTCGCCTCCGCTCGTTGCTGTTCCTGTGGTCATCCAAGCGCGCGGGCGGCGTCGTGTCAGGTGCTGGGCAGCAGTTCGGGTACGGCTCGTACGTAGATCAGCATGCCGACGACCTCCACCAGTGTCTGGGTGACCACCACGGCGGCGGCCAGGGCGAGTGCGTCCGGCAGCGCGAGTGCGAGCGGCAGCACGACCAGGGAGTTGCGGGTGGCGCCGGTGAAGACGACGGCGCGTCCGTCGGCCGTGCCCAGGCGGAACAGGCGGGCGACGCCGAGCCCGGCGAAGGCCATGACGAGCAGGAAGGCGAGGTAGAAGGGCACCACGGCGGCCAGCCGGAGCACCTGGCCGCCGAGTGCGGGCACCTGGGAGGCGACCACGACCAGCAGCGTGGCGGCCATCAGCGGCACCATCGTCGTACCGAGAGCCGTTGAGAGCGTCCGCCCCGGACGGGCTCGCGCGGCCCACGCCTGAGTGGCCCAGGCCAGCGCCAGCGGGATGACGATGAGGACGGCGAACGCCTCGACGAAGGGGCCGGGCCGTACCGCGGCGGCCAGGTCCGGGCCGATGAAGAGCCACAGCAGGAAGGGCAGGGCGAGCATCTGAGCCAGGAGCAGCAGCGGGGTGGTGGCCAGCAGCCGATCGCTGCTCGCGCCGGCCAGGCCGCTGAAGACGATCACGTAGTCGACGCACGGGGTGAGCAGCACCAGCAGTACGCCCACGCGGATGGCCTGGTCGGGCGGCAGCAGCGGCAGCATCGCCGCCACCACGAGCGGGACGACGACGAAGTTCACGCTCAGGACGGCGGCCAGGAAGCGGCCCCGGCGCAGGGCGCGCAGCAGGCCGGCGGCCGGCACCTGCAGGAAGGTCACGTACAGGAGCGCGCCCAGCACGGGGTTGATGGCTGAGGCCAGGCCGTGGCCGAGGTCGGGCAGTGCCCAGCCGAGCAGCGCTCCGACGCCGATGGCGGCCAGGTAGATGGGGATCTGGTGATCCTCCAGCCGGGCCGGCAGCGGGCGGGAGGGGTGGCTCATGCGGGTCCTGTCCTGGTGGTGATGTCGTCGTGCGAGGTGCGGGCCGCCCGGGGCCTGGGCGCGGGCGAGGTGCGGGCCGCCCGGTCCCTGGGCGCGGGTGTGGTGTGTGCTTCGGCCAGGGCGGCGAAGGGGAGGGGGCAGTCGGGGCAGGTGCAGTGGGTCAGGCTGTCGCAGCCCGCGTTCACCAC
>NZ_JABCPZ010000150.1 GCF_013283785.1 Nonomuraea antri | reverse complement strand
GCCCATCCCCGCCGACTACCAGCGGCACCTGAGCGATCTGGTGGCCGCGGGACGGCGCGGCGCGGCCGTGCGCTACTTCATGCGCCGCGGCGTGAACCTGCCCGCCCCGGTCGTGGCCATGATGCCGCTGATGCCGGCCTGGTCGAAGCTCAAGGCCGTGGCGCACACGCTGCCCTACGACGCGGCGTTCGTGACCGCGTACGAGCGGGGCCTGCCGCTGCCGGCCGCGGCCTGGGCCTCGATCACCGCGACCACGCTGGTCATCGACGGCGGCAAGAGCCCGGCCTGGATGCGTAACGGGGTCAAGGCGCTGGCGTCCGTCCTGCCCGGGGCGGCCCACCGCACGCTCGAAGGCCAGACCCACATCGTCAAGCCCGAGGCGCTCGCGCCGGTACTGAAGGAGTTCTTCGCATGAGGTTCCTGACCACGCTGGAGCTGGGCGGCAAGACCGCGACCGGGTTCGAGGTGCCCGCTGAGGTGGTCGAGAGCCTCGGCAGCGGCCGGCGGCCGGCCGTCGACGTCACGGTCAACGGCTACGCCTACCGCAGCACGGTCGCGGTCATGGGCGGGCGGTTCATGCTCCCGCTCAGCGCCGAGCACCGGCAGGGCGCCGGGGTCGCGGCGGGTGACGAACTGGAGGTCACGCTGACGCTCGACACCGCGCCGCGCGAGGTGGAGGTGCCCGGCGACCTGGCCGCCGCGCTCGCCGGGTCACCCGAGGCGCGGCGGTTCTTCGAGGGGCTGTCGTACTCGCTCAAGCGGCGGCACGTGCTGCACATCGCGGACGCCAAGAAGCCGGAGACCCGGGCCCGCCGCGTGGCGGGCACGGTGGCCAAGCTCGCGAACGGTCAGAGCTGAGCCGGCCGCCCGGCTCAGCGGATGGCCGGCGGTTCGACCGGCCCGGGGTTCAGCCGGCGAAGGACCGCGCGAGCCACGACTCCCAGCCGCGCTCCAGCGCCCGCCCGTCGAGGTCGCGGTAGCCGTGGTGCTCGACCACCGCCGTCTCCTGCGCGTGCACGAACATGTACAGCCCCTGGTCGGTACGGACGCCGACGAAGATGCCCGGGTCGGTCACCCACTCCACGACGCCCTGCTCGGCCGGGAACCCCGGCACGGAGACGACCACCGGCAGGCCCTTCCTGAGCTCCCCGCGCACCCCGAGCGCCTGCGCGAGCGCGGCGCGGAACGCCCCGGCCGCCACCTCGGGCCTGACCAGGAACAGGTTGTGGGTGGAGATCCGGCCGGGGAAGTACTTGAGATAGGCGGCCAGCTTGTAGAGGTACTGCAGGTCGCCGAGCTTGAGCGCGTCGTACTCGGCCTCCCAGTCGTCGCCGAGGAAGCCGCTGTGCACCAGGCGGACCACCGTGGTGCCGGAGTCGCGGCCCTCGATGAGGTACTCGAACGCCATGGACGTCCCGTCGGGGTTCTTCTCGCTGCCGTACGCCAGGCGCTTGCCCGGCTCCCAGGCGGTGATCGTCGACCGGACGGGGACGTCGCCGGGGAAGGTCTGGGTGACCGTGCCGCCCTCGCGGGGTTCGAGTTCGGTGCGGCCCATGAACCAGGAGTCAATGCCCGGGCCCTCGGCGATGGCCTGCCAGACCTGTTCCGGGCGAGCCTCCAGGGTGACTTCGTGACGTACTTCGAACTCGTGGGCCATGACGGGTCCCTCCTGCCGATGAATGTGCGGCCGACGATTCCACCGACAAAAACCATTGTCAAGATCCTCTGGATTTGTCGGTGAGCCACCGGCTGGGTCGTACGGGCGAGCCGTCTCACTCTTGAGAGTGAGGCGGAGGATCGCCCGGCTCGGCGATCACTTCCGCGGCGCGAAATCGCAGGATAAGGGGCATCGAACCACCCCCTTGAGGAGATCCCGCGATGAACATCCGCTCCGCCTACGTGGCCGCCCCGCTGCTCGTCCTGGCCTATGGCGTACTCAGACTGCTGGACGGCCTGGACGGCAGCCGTGGCCCCGGGTTCGCCTGGACGGCCGGGCATCTCGCGTTCATGGGCGCTCTCGTGCTGTTCGCCATGACCTTCCGCGACATGTGGACGAGGGGGGGCCGGACCCGGGTCGCCACCGCCGAACTGGTCGTCGGCCTGGTCGGCGTCGCCTGCCTGCTCGTCCAGTTCTCGATCGACATCGTGGTCGGGTTCCTGGCCGCCGACCACGACGCCATGGGCCCCCTGTTCGACCAGGTGCAGGCCGTGCCCGGGGTCTCGCTCGCGGTCTACGACGCCGGTCCCTTCCTGTTCTACATCGCGCAGTTCGCCCTGGTCGTCCACCTGGCCGTGCACCGGGCGGTCCCCGCCTGGACCCCGGTCCTGGTCCTGCTCGGCACCGCCGTGCCGATGGCCGGCCTGGACTTCATCCCGGTCGCCGCGGTTCTCATGCTCGTCGGATTCCTGCCGCTGGCCCGCGCGAACGCCGCCGCCGGACGGCACGCGCTCGCCCATGCGTAGGGGAAAATGGCATGTGATGTCCGATCCGCTGACCGAGATGCCTCTCGTGTCGGCCGCCCGTCGCAGGCTCAGAGCGCTCCCTCCCACTCTCGTGGACGGGGCGCTCGCCCTGTTGATCGCGGTGGCGCAGGTCTGGCCGCTGCTCTCCCCCGACGAGGCGACCGGACAGCCCTGGCACTGGTGGGGATACGCGTCCGCGGTCGGCATGTCCGTCCCGCTGGTCTGGCGGCGCCGGGCGCCGGTGACCGTCCTGGTCGTGAGCCTGCTCATCGGCATGAGCTACGACCTCGTCGACCACGTCGCCCGCCAGCCCATCTGGTACGGCGCGCTCGTCGCCTGTTACACCGTGGCCCTGCGCTCGCCCAAGCCGCTCAGGATCGGCACGCTGATCCTCACCGTCGTCGGCGGCGTGGTGCTGGCGGGCTCGCCCGACACCGCCGGCCGCGGGACCGTGTTGTTCGTGGCCGCGTACGCCATCGGCAGGGCCAGGGCGGTCACCCTCGCCCACGCCGCCGCGCTGGAGGAACGGGCCGAGAGGCTGGAGAGGGAACGTCAGATGGAGGCGGAACGCGCGGCCCAGCGCGAGCGGGCCAGAATCGCCAGGGACATGCACGACATCCTCGCCCACGCCGTCAGCCTGATGGTGGTGCAGGCCGAGGCCGGTCCCGTGGTGGTCAGGAGCAACCCGGCCAGGGCCGAGGCCGCGTTCGACGCCATCGCCACCGCGGGACGTGACGCGATGACGCAGCTCAGGAGCATGCTCGGGGTGCTCAAGCAGGACGAGGCGCCCCGCGCGCCGCAGCCCACCATCGACGAGCTGCCCGCGCTGGCCGAGCAGGTCGCAGGCACCGGCCTCGACGTGGCCTTCACCGCCAAGGGCGAGCCGCGCCCGATCACCGCCGACGGCGCGGTCGCGGCCTACCGGATCACGCAGGAAGCACTCACCAACGTCGTCAAGCACTCCGGCGCGCGACACGCCGAGATCCGCCTCACCTGGGAGGACGACCATCTGATGATCGAGATCGTGGACGACGGGCCGGGCACGGGCCGCGCGCTGCCCTCCGGCGGCAACGGGCTCATCGGCATCCGCGAACGGGCCGCCGCCTGTGGTGGCACGGCCACGGCCGGGCCGCGCACCGACGGCGGCACCGGTTTCGCCGTGTCGGCAACGCTGCCGGTGGCGCGGCCATGACGCGGGTGGTGGTGGCCGACGACCAGGAGCTGGTCAGAGGCGGTTTCGCGATGATCCTGGACGCCCAGCCGGACATCGAGGTGGTGGCCGAGGCCGGCGACGGCGTGGAGGCCGTGGCCGCGGTGCGCGCGCACGACCCGGACGTGCTGCTGCTCGACATCCGCATGCCCAGGATGGACGGCATCGAGGCGGCCAGGGTGGTGTGCGCGGAGACCCGGTGCCGGGTGCTCATGCTGACCACGTTCGACCACGACGACTACGTCTACGACGCGTTGCGCGCCGGCGCGAGCGGCTTCCTCCTGAAGGACGTGCGCCGCGACGACCTGGTGAACGCGGTACGGGTGGTGGCCGGCGGCGAGTCGTTGCTGGCCCCGGCCGTGACGACCAAGCTGATCTCCGAGTTCACCGCCAGGCCGGTGGCCGCCTCCCGGGCGGTGGCCGGGGCGCTGGACGTCCTGACCGCGCGCGAGCGCGAGACCCTGCAGCTCATCGCCCGCGGCCTGTCGAACGCGGAGATCGCCGAGGCCATGGTGGTCAGCGAGCACACGGTGAAAACGCACGTCAGCAACGTGCTCTCCAAGCTCGGGCTGCGCGACAGAGTGCAGGCGGTGATCACGGCTTATGAGTCGGGGCTGACCGTTCCGGGTGCGTAACGTGAGGCCAGGCGGGTAGGCGGGCCGTATGACAGAGGGTTTCGACACCAACGTGCTGTGGGACGAGTTCCACCGGGCGGTCAACATGAACTCCGAGGAACTGCGGGCCTACCTGCTCGCCGACGCCTCGGACGAGAACGGCTTCCCCGCCGATCCCGATCTGGGCATCGACGAGCTCGGCCGCGGCGTGCTGCACGTGCTGAGCAAGCGGAAGGGCGATCTGACCAAGGCGGACATCGAGGTGATGCGCGAGGTCGTGAATCTCGTCGAGACCATGGGCGAGATGACCGACGACGGTTCGCGCCGCACGCTGATGACCGTGGGGCACGACCCGTTGCGGGGGTAGATCATGGCTGAGCCGAAACCGTGGATCGACGGTTATGTGCGCGCGTGGGACTCCAACGATCCCGACGACATCGGCGCCCTGTTCACCGAGGACGCCCTCTACCGCACCGAGCCGTACAGCACGCCCTGGCAGGGGCGCGACGAGATCGTGTCGAGCTGGCTGGGCCGCAAGGACCGGCCGGGCGAGTGGACGTTCGAGTGGCACCCGGTGAGCGTGACGGACGAGGTGAGCGTCATCCAGGGCGTCACGACATATCCAGACAAGACCTACAGCAATCTCTGGGTCATCCGTTTCGCCCCGGATGGGCGATGCCATGAATTCACCGAATGGTGGATGCGACACGACGCCAAGTGATGCAATGGCCGTGCCGCCATCCCGGCCGCGTCCGGTGTCCAGCATCATGGCAACAGGCATCATCCGGCAACAGGCATCACCCGGAGGAGATCCGTTGAGAGACAACCTCGACCTCGCCGCGAGCGCCCAGCAGTTGGCCGACGCCGCACCGACGGGATCGATCGACCGCGCCGCCGCGTCGTCGGTGGCCATCACGCTGGCGACCACGCGCGACATCACCCACGCCAGGCAGACACTGGGCGGGCTGTCGCCGGTGGAGGTCCGGCAGGCGGCGCTGACCCTGTTCGACCGCCTCTCCGCCGGCTGACCGGGTTCGGCGGGAGTCCGTCGTACGCGGGGATGGTCGTCCGCTGCCCGTGAGCGGGGTCAGCGGCGGTGTTCGGCGAGCACGGCGCGCATGTCCGCGATGGCGCGCAGTGTGCCGCGGACGGTCCCGGTCACCTTCGAGCGGCCGGTGCGCGGGAAGTAGTCGACGTCCGCCTCGGTGACGCGCCAGCCGGCCGCGGCCGCGCGCAGCACCATCTCCAGCGGGTAGCCGAACCGCGCGTCGGTCAGGCCCAGCGCGGCCAGCGGCGCGCGGCGGCAGGCCCGCATCGGCCCCAGGTCGCGCAGCGGCACCCCGGCGCCCCTGCGCAGCCGCCGGGCCAGCACGGCGTTGCCCAGCCTGGCGTGCGCTGGCCAGGCGCCACGCGCCGGATTGCGGCGGCCCAGCACCAGGTCGCTCTCCCCCGCCACGACCGGGTCGCTCACGCGCGGGAGCTGGCGGGGGTCGAGCGAGGCGTCGGCGTCCATGAAGCACACCACCTCGCTGCGCGCCGCCCGCAGGCCGGCCTGGCAGGCGGCGCCGAAGCCGCGGCGCGGCTCGCGGACGACGACCGCGCCGAGCGCGGCGGCCACCTCGGCGGAACCGTCGGCCGAACCGTTGTCCACCACGATGGGCCGGTAGCCGCCGGGCATCCGCGTCAGCACCCAGGGCAGGGCCGCGGCCTCGTCCAGGCAGGGCAGCACGACGTCGATCAGCACAGGTCCGCGAGTCCTTCCTGGAAGCCGATCTCGCACTCGAAGCCCAGCTCGGCGGCGGCCAGGTTCGCGGCGGCGGTGATGTGGCGCACGTCGCCGAGCCGGTACTCGCCGGTCGTCACCGGCTCGGGCCCGCCGGTGTGCCCGGCCAGCGCCCGCGCGAGGTCGCCGACCGTGCGCGGGCTGCCGGTGGCCACGTTGTACGCGCTCAGCCCGCCCGGCGTGCCCGCGCCGAGGGCCAGGACGTTCGCCCTGGCCACGTCCTTGACGTGGATGAAGTCGCGGCGCTGCCGCCCGTCCTCGAAGACCCTGGGCGACCGGCCGGCCCGCAGCGCCGACAGGAAGATCGACGCCACCCCGGCGTACGGCGTGTCCCTCGGCATCCCCGGCCCGTAGACGTTGTGGTAGCGCAGGGCGACGGCGACGCCGCCGGTCTCCCTGGCCCAGCCGGCCGCCAGGTGTTCCTGGGCGAGCTTGGTGGTGGCGTAGGCGTTGCGCGGGTCGGGCGCGGCGTCCTCGCCGACGGGCAGCGGGGTCAGCGCCGAGCCGCAGGCCGGGCAGCCGGGCTCGAACCGGCCCAGGTCCAGGTCCGCCGGGTGCCTGGGCGCCGGGCGCACCCGGCCGTGCGCCTGGCAGGCGTAGGCGCCTTCGCCGTAGACGACCATCGAGGAGGCCAGGACGAGCCGGTGGACGTCGTGCCTGGCCATCGCGGCCAGCAGGACGGCGGTGCCGTACACGTTGGCCGAGGCGTAGCCGGGCAGGTCGGCCACGTTCACGCCGAGCCCGACCTTGGCGGCCTGGTGCACCACCGCGTCGACGCCGGGCAGCAGCCGGTCCAGCGCCCCGGCGTCGCGGACGTCCACGCCGGTGCGCAGGTCGGCGGTGACCACGTCGTGGCCGCTCAGCGCCGCGGCGACGTGACCGCCGATGAATCCGGCGGAGCCGGTGAGCAACACGCGCATGCGCCCGATCCAACACCGGCCCGCGCCGCCCGGATCTTACGAAGCGCGGACGTCACCCGAATGATCGGCGGTTCTCCCGTTCCGGTCTGTTGCGCGGCCGGGCGGCGGCGATCACTGTGGAGGACATGCCAGGCGTGAGCACGGTGGACGAACTGACCCGCGCCGTCGCGGAGTTCGCCACCGACGAGTACGAGTTGCCGATCGAGGAGCCCGCACTCGAACGGGCCGCCCGCTCGCTGGAGGAGACCGGGCTGCTGCTGCTCGGCGAGCTGCACGGTGTCAGGGAGAACCCGCTGGTCGTCATGCGGTTGATGGACGCGCTCGGGCTGCGCAGCCTGGCGCTGGAGTGGTCGCGGAACCTCGAACCGCACCTGGCCGCCTATCTCGACGGCGGCGGCGGGCTCGACCATCCGCTGTGGTGGACCGGCGACGGCAGGATCACCGCCGGGCACCTGGCCGTGCTCAAGGCGATGAGCCCGGTGAAGGTGACGTTGTTCGACGGCGCCGTCTTCACCGGCGACTGGTCGCAGCGCGACGCGGCCATGGCGCAGCGGGTGCTGGCCGCGCACGAGGAGCCCACGCTGGTCGTCGCGGGCAACGCGCACACGCCGACCTCGGCGTCCGACCTGGGGCTGCCCATGGGCGCCTGCCTGGCCAGCGCGCGGCCGGCGGTGCGGAGCATCACGATCGACTACGGGACGGGCAGCTTCTACAACACCGCCTCGCGCCGGGTCAGGGGCTACTCGGCGGCGGCCGGGCTGCGCGTCGCCGACGGCGACCTGGTCGTGGGGCTGCCCGAGTTCGGTGAGGCGGTCGTCCCGCACATGCCCGTCGAGCTGCTGGAGCAACGGCTCGGGCTGGGCAGCTAGGTAGGCGATACTCAGGCGAGATCGCGCGCGAGCCGTCAAGGTGGTGTCATGCTCGCGATACGCGCACGCCGCCTGTTCGACGGCACGGACCTGCACCACGACCGCGTGGTGACCGTCGAGGACGGCCGGATCTCCGCCGTCACCGGCGAGGTCGCCGGCGCAGGCGACGACGGCGCTGTCGACTTGGGCGACGTGACGGTGTTGCCCGGGCTGATCGACTGCCATGTGCACCTGGCCTTCGACGCCGGTCCCGACCCGGTGGCCGGGCTGGAGCCGCCCGGGCTGATCGACCGGATGCGCGAGGCCGCGCGCGGGCACCTGGCCGCCGGGGTCACCACCGTCCGCGACCTGGGCGACCGTGACTTTCTCGCGCTGCGGCTCGGGCTGGGCGACGAGGGGCCCGAGGTGCTGGCCGCCGGGCCGCCGATCACCACGTCCAAGGGGCACTGCTGGTTCCTGGGCGGGGCGGCGGAAGGCGAGGCCGGCGTGCGCGCGGCGGTGCGGGAACGCGCGGAACGCGGCGCGCACGTGATCAAGATGATGGTGACCGGCGGCGAGATGACCCCAGGCACGCACTCGCACGTGCTCCAGTACAGTGCGGCCGAGCTGAAGGCCGCGGCCGACGAGGCGCACGCGCACGGGCTGCCCATCACCGGGCACGCCAACTGCGGGCAGGGCGTCGCGCACGCGATGGAGGCCGGGTTCGACTCGATCGAGCACTGCTCGTTCTTCACCGAGGACTCGGTCGAGGTCGACTACCCGCTGATCGCGCGGCTGGCCGCCGCCGACGTGGTGGTCTCGCTCACCGCCGGCCTGGCGCCGACGACGACGCCGATGCCGCCGCGGGTCCGGGCCAGGATCCCCGGCATGCTGGAGACGGCGCGGGCGATCTACGCGGCCGGGGTGTCGTTCGTGATCGGCACCGACGCGGGCATCGGCCCGCCCAAGCCGCACGGCGTGCTGCCCTACGGCGCCGAGATGCTGGTCGAGCTGGGATATCACCCCCTCGACGTGCTGCGCGCGATGACCTCGGTGGCCGCCAGGGTGTGCCGGGTGGACGGCCGCAAGGGGGCCGTGGCGCCCGGGTTCGACGCCGACCTGCTGGTCGTCGCGGGCGATCCGGTGGCCGACATGACCGCGTTGCGCCGGCCGGTGGCCGTCTACCGGCGCGGGCGGCTCGTCGCGAGATGACGTCGGCGCGAATGTCGCTGGTTCCCCGTATCTGGGCATAGATCTTGTGCGTCAGCCCATGTGCGCGGCATCCCGTACGCGGGCCTATGGTGTCTGCAGGGGTCGCGGAACCATCGACCGGCCCGGAGCCTTGAGCCCGTCGCGAGGTCGATCTTCCGGTTTCTCGACGAATGCGCCAGGGTTGGGGCCAGTTCAAGCCAACGTGAGGAGATCTGTGGCCAGTCCCGGTGCGATCGACACCCGTGGGAGCGACTTCTCCCAGCTCATCGACAAGATCAACGAGGCCGGCCTGCTCGACCGGCGTCCCGTCTATTACGCGATTCGAGCCGCCATCGCCGTGGCCGCCTACGTCGGCGGCTGGGTGTTGTTCGGCTGGCTGGGCGACTCCTGGTGGCAACTCCTCGTCGCGGCGCTGCTGGCCTTGATCTTCGCCCAGTTCGGGTTCCTCGCCCACGACCTGGGCCACCGGCAGGTCTTCCGCACCAGGCGGCCGAGCGACCTGGTCGGGCTGGCCATGGGCAACCTGGCCATCGGGCTCGGCTGGGGCTGGTGGACCACCAAGCACAACCGCCACCATGCCAACCCGAACCACGAGGACCACGACCCCGACGTCTCGCCCTCGGTCATCGTCTGGTCCACCGAGCAGGTCGAGCGGAGCCGTGGCCTGCCCAGGTTCATCGCCAGGCATCAGGCGTTCTGGTTCTTCCCGCTGCTCACGCTGGAGGCCTGGCACCTGCACGTGGCCAGCTTCAAGGCGATGTTCCAGCCGGGCGCCAAGCGGCGCTGGCCCGAGCTCGGGCTGCTGACCGCGCACTTCGTGCTCTACTTCGGCGCGGTCTTCACCGTGCTGCCGTTCGGCAAGGCGCTGCTGTTCGTGGTCGTGCACCAGGGGCTGTTCGGGCTCTACCTGGGCTGCACGTTCGCGCCCAACCACAAGGGCATGCCCGTGCTCACCGCCGCCGACAAGCTCGACTTCCTCCGCAAGCAGGTGCTGACCTCGCGCAACGTGCGGGGCGGCTGGTTCACCGACATCGCGCTCGGCCAGCTCAACTACCAGATCGAGCATCACCTGTTCCCGAACATGCCCGCGCCCAACCTGCGCAAGGCGCAGCCGATCGTCGAGCGTTACTGCGCGGAGATCGGCGTCAGCTACCTGCAGACCGGGCTGCTCACCTCGTACGGGCAGGCGCTCAGCCACCTGCACGAGGTCGGCGCGGCGCTGCGCCGCCGCCCGCCGGTGCCCGCGCCGGAGCTCTGAACCCCTGCAGATCAGCCGCCGCGAGGGTGGGCCGCGCGCCCGCCCTCGCCGCGCTCACCCCTCCTCGACCTTCCTGCGCAGGGCCTCGCGCCGCTGCTCCAGCTCGGCGATCTGCTCGGCCTGCTGGTCCGCCAGGCTGATCATGGTCGCGGTCTCGAACTGGTCGATCACCCCCTGGTCACGCACCTGGTTGCGCATGTCCTGGTTCTCCGCCTTCAAGCGCTCCAGGTCCGCTTCGACCTGGCGCAGTTCATCCTCGATGCTCATCTCTCCCCACTACCCACGCCCGCCCGTCCGGCACCAACCGGGTGATGAGCCAGAATGAGGGTCATGCGCCGTATCTCCAGGAGCAACGCCCTCTCGATCGCGGTGGTCGGCGCGATGCTGGCCGGCACGCTCGTCACCGGGCTGTTCCGGTCGGACGTGCGGATCAACGCGCTCGACGTGGTGCTCCCGCTCATCGCCTCGGCCGGGGTGCTGCTCAGGCGCAGGTATCCGGTGGCCACGCTGATCCTGGTGAGCGCGGCCGTGGTGATCTACTACCCGTACGCGCGGCTCGACGGGCCGATGATCGTGCTGCCGTTCGTGATGCTCTACACGGCCGCCGACCAGGGTCATCTCATCGCCGCCATCGCCACGGGCGCGTCCACGCTGCTGGTCATGGGGCTGGGCGAGACCACCAGCGACGTCAGGCACGTGGAGGACGGCGTCTTCGTGATGATCGCCGGCTGGGTGGTCGCCGCGGTGGCGGCCGGCGGGGTGACGCGTAACCGGCGGGCGTACATGCAGGAGGCCGAGCAACGCCTGCGCGAGCTGGAGCACAGCCGGGAGGAAGAGGCCAGGCGGCGGGCCGGCGAAGAGCGGCTGCGCATCGCCAGGGAGCTGCACGACGTGCTGGGGCACAACATCTCGATGATCAACGTGCAGGCGTCGGCGGCGCTGCGCGGGATCAGGAAGCGCCCGGAAGACGCCGAGGCGGCGCTGCGCACGATCAAGGACACCAGTAAGGAGACGCTGCGCGAGCTGCGTACCACGCTGGGCGTGCTGCGGCAGGTGGACGAGGCCGCGCCGACCGCCCCGGCCGACAGCCTGGCCAGGGTCGACGCGCTGGTCGCCGCCTCCGGTCTCGACGTGCGGACCGAGCTGTCCGGCCCGCTCGACGAGGTGCCGACCGAGGTCGACCTGGCCGCAACCCGCATCATCAGGGAGGCGCTGACCAACGTCACCCGCCACTCCGGCACGGGCGCGGCCACCGTGTCGGTCGCGAGCGCGTCCGGGGAGATCGAGATCAGGGTGGACGACGACGGCCCCGGCGCCGTCTACACCGAGGGCTCCGGGTTCGGCCTGCAGGGCATGCGCGAGCGCGCGGCCGCGCTGGGCGGCACGCTCGAAGCCGGCCCGCGCCCGGAAGGCGGCTTCCGGGTGCTCGCCCGGCTCCCCCTGGAACCGGTGAAACCTTCATGAACGGAGTTCGATGATCCGCGTACTGCTCGCCGACGACCAGACCCTGGTGCGTGCCGGGTTCCGTTCCATACTGAACGACGAGGACGACCTCGAGGTGGTCGCCGAGGCGGCCAACGGCGCGCAGGCGGTGGCCGGCAGCCGCGAGCACCGCCCCGACGTGGTGCTCATGGACATCCGCATGCCCGAGCTCGACGGTCTGGAGGCCACCCGCCAGATCGCCGGCGACCCCCGGCTGTCCGACGTCAAGGTGATCATCCTGACCACGTTCGACCTGGACGACTATGTCTACGGCGCGCTGCGCTCCGGCGCCAGCGGCTTCCTGGTCAAGGACACCGAGCCGGAGGAGCTGATCCACGCGGTGCGGGTGGTGGCCAGGGGCGACGCGCTGATCTCGCCGTCGGTCACCCGGCGGCTCATCTCCGAGTTCGCCGGCCGGGTCAAGCGCCCCGAGCCCGGGCCGGAGCTGAACGCGCTGACCGAGCGCGAGCGCGAGGTCATGACGCTGGTGGCGGCCGGCCTGTCGAACGACGAGATCGCCGCCCGGCTGGTGCTCAGCCCGGCGACGGCCAAGACGCACGTCAGCCGGATCATGACCAAGCTGGGCGTGCGCGACAGGGCGCAGGTCGTGGTGCTCGCCTACGAGGCCGGGATGGTCACGCCGGGCTGGATTACCTCCTGAGTGGTACGCCGGGCGCGGCCCTGGCTACTACGGAAGTAGGCCAGGTGCATGCCGAGGCATGACGCGGCGGGCGTGACCCCGGCCGGATCCTCTGAGTCATGGAAACCGTGGATCTCGCCCGCCTGCAGTTCGCGCTCACCGCGGGGGCGCACTTCCTGTTCGTCGCGCTGACGCTCGGCCTGGCGACGCTCGTGGCCGTCGTCCAGACCTGGGCCACGATCACCGGCAACCCGGTGCACCTGCGGATGACCCGGTTCTGGGGCCAGCTCTACATCATCAACTACGCCATGGGCATCGTGACCGGCCTGGTGATGGAGTTCCAGCTCGGGCTGACGTGGAGCGGGCTGACGGAGTTCGCCGGCGACGTGTTCGGCGCCTCGCTGGCGATCGAGACGCTGGTGGCGTTCTTCATCGAGTCCACGTTCCTGGGATTGTGGATCTTCGGCTGGAACAAGCTGAACCGGTGGGCGCACCTGTCGCTTATCTGGATCGTCACGCTGACGGCCTACGCCTCGGCGTTCTGGATCCTGATCTCCAACGGATTCCTGCAGAACCCGGTCGGCTACGCGCTGGAGGGCGGCCGGATGCGGCTGACCGACTTCGGCGCGATGGTGGCCAACCCAGCGGCGCAGGTGGCCTTCGGGCACGTGCTCGGCGGCGGGCTGGTCGTGGGCGGCTTCTTCCTGGCCGGGGTGAGCGCCTACCACCTGCGTAAGCGCACCGCCGAGCAGGACCTGTTCCGCAAGTCGCTGCGGATCGGGATCGCGGTGGCGCTGCCCGCCACGCTGTTCACGGCCACGTTCGGCGGGCTCGGGTTCGAGACCATGCAGCCCACCAAGGCCGCGGCCTGGAGCGGGGCGCCCGAGCAGCTGGCCGAGGCGCAGGCCCAGATGGTGGCGGCGCACGGGCCGGGCGACTACCTGCCGCCGGTGGGGCTGGTGCAGGGCTCGGGCATGACCATGATGATCCTCTTCGCGGTGATGTTCTTCTTCGCCATGGCGAGCTTCGTGCTGATGCTGATCCGGCCGGTGGTGCGCGGGTTCAGGCTGTGGCACTGGCTGCTGACCGCGATGATCCCGGTGCCGTTCATCACCATGATCGCCGGGTGGGTCTTCCGTGAGATGGGCCGTCAGCCGTGGGCCGTCTACGGGCTGCTGAAGACCGAGGACGCGATGTCGCCGCTCACCCACACCCAGATGGTCTTCTCCTTCAGCGCGTTCAGCGCCGTGTTCGCGGTGCTCGTCGCGATCAACTACTGGCTGCTGGCCAGGCAGGCCAGGCGCGGCCCCGGCGCGGTGGCCCTGGGCGACCGGCCGATCGACGCCCCCGCTCTCGTCCCGACCTTCTAGGAGCCCCTGTCATGGAGATCTTCGTTCTGGCCTTCTTCGGGCTCGGCTACCTCGTGCTGGCCGGAGCCGACATCGGGGTCGGCATGCTGCTGCCGTACCTGGGGCGCACCGGCGGGGAGCGGCGCGAGGTGATCGCCGCCATCGCGCCCTTCTTCCTGGGCAACGAGGTGTGGCTGGTGGCCACGGCCGGCGTGCTGGCCGGGCTCTTCCCGGCTCTGGAGGGCGAGCTGCTGCACGGCAACTTCACCGCGGTCGTGACGTTGCTGGTCGCCTGGGTGGTGCGGGACATGGGGCTGTGGCTGCGCGGGCGGCTGCCCGGGCCGCGCTGGCAGGCGTTCTGGGACGGCGCGATCGTGGCCGGGAGCTGGGGGCTCGCGCTCAGCCTCGGCGGGGTGATCGGTTACGTGCTGATCGGCATCGACGGGCCGATCGGGCTGCTGCCCGCGCTGACCGTGGCGGCGCTGTTCGGCACGCACGGGCTGGCCTTCGCCGCGCTGCGGCTGCGCGGGGTGCTGCGGGAGCGGGCGTCGGTGTTGTCCGGCGGCGCCGGCGAGGTGCGGACGTACGCGCTGACCGCGGCGGCGCTGGCGACGGTGGGCGTCGTGGTGGGCCTGCGGTTGCCGCTGACGCCGGGGACCACCGGGCCGATGCTCGCGCCGGTCATCCTGGTGATGATCCCGTTCCTGGTGGCGGCGCAGGCGTGGGTGTGGTGGACGTTCCGCCACCGGGTCACCGGACCTTCCTACCTGTGACCCGGCGGCGGACGTCGACCGGGTCAGAACAGGGGCGCGCCGTCCCGGGTGAGCTTCCAGTTGGACGCGGCGAAGTCGGCCGGGTCGATCGTGCCCTTGGCGGTGGCGTACTCGATGAGCGCCTGCCGGATCTCCACCTGCGCGTTGTACAGCACCGGGGCCGTGCTGACGTGCGGGAAGCCGCCGCCGCCCGACTGGCGGTAGTTGTTGACCGCGACCACGAACTCCTGGCCCGCCGCCACCGGGGCGCCGTCATAGGTCAGGTTCGCGATGCGCTGTCCGACCGGCTTGGCCACGTCGATGTCGTAGGAGATGCCGGAGAACTGGTCGTAGTTGTAGTCCGGGGTGTTGCCGGCGTTGGTCAGCTTGGCGACGTCCACCGGGGCGCCGGGGGCGAGCTGGTTGAAGTACTTGGCCGAGTACTCCAGGTAGTCCTTGAGCTGGGCGCCGGTCAGCTTGACCGCCATCAGCGTGTTGTCGTAGACGTACAGGCCGGCCACGTCGCGCACCCGCACGTCACCGGCGGGGAAGACGGCGGTGCGGCTGAACGGCGCGGCGATCGAGATCACCGGCAGCGTGTTGCCCGGCAGCGCCTGCTTGACGGTGTCGACCTGGACCCGCTGGATGTAGTCGAGGATCGCCGTGTCCTTGTACGGCGACTCGGCGGCCGACAGCTCCTGCGCCGACTTGGCCACGACCTTGTTCACGTACCCGACCGTGGTGTCGTGCTGCGGCTTCAGCAGCTCGACGATCTTCGGGTCCTCCTCGACCGTGTTCGTGTTGAGCGTGGTCGAGGACTTGCCGGTGACGACCCACTTGCCGCGCTGCTTGGTGAGCTGGAAGTCCAGCTTGGACAGGCGCTGGCCCCACTTGCCCGGCTCGGTCAGCAGCACCTGCTGGCCGGTGACCTTGTTCGTCACGAACTTCTGCGCGACCTCGTTGTGCGCGTGGCCGAACAGCACCGCGTCGATGCCCGGCACCTGCTCGGCCACCAGCGCGGAGGCGTTCTCGATCGGCAGGTCGCCGCCGTAGGAGGACATGCCGTTGTCGCCCGCGTGCGCGGTCACCACGACGACGTCCGCGCCCATGCCGCGGATGACCGGCACCCACTTCCTGGCCGACTCCACCAGGTCGGTGAAGCGCAGCTTGCCCTCGACGTTGGCCTTGTCCCAGATGGCCACGCCCGGGTTGGTCAGGCCGAGCACGCCCACCTTGATCGGCTTCTCGCCCTTGACCTTCATGGTCTTGATGACGAACGGCTGGTAGGCGGGCCGCCCGGTGCCTTCGTGGACCGCGTTCGCGCCGAGCACCGGGGCCTTCATCTGCCGGACCCAGGTGGCCAGCAGCGGCAGGCCGTAGTTGAACTCGTGGTTGCCGAGGGTCACGGCGTCGTACCCGATGGCGTTCATGGCCTTGGCCATCGGGTGGGTCTCGCCGGTCTCGGTGATCGGCTCCACCTTGGCGTAGTAGTACGCCAGCGGGGTGCCCTGGATCGTGTCGCCCGAGTCGAACAGCAGCGTGCGCTCGGCGCCCACCTCCGACCTGATCTGGTTGACCAGCGAGGAGACCTTGGCCAGGCCGACGACGTTGCCCGCCTTGTCGGAGTAGGCGGCGTCCTTGAAGTAGTCCCAGTTGAGGACATTGCTGTGCAGGTCCGACGTGCCCATGACGGTGACGGTGACGCTCTTGCCGGCGTCGGTCGCGGCATTGCCGGCGTACGCGGGAGGCACCGCCAGGGCCAGCGCGGTCAGCGCGACGGCCCCGGGCAGGGCGAGCTTCTTGGTGTGCATGGGGCTGGAGCGTAATTGGGACAAATCACCCGTTGGTTACGACTCCACGTGGCCGCTGTCGAGCTCGGAGTACCGGCTGCCGGGGATCGCGGGCATCAGAGGTTGCCTCCGCCCGTCGCGTCGAGGGTGGTGCCGGTGACGAAGCCCGCGCCCGGCGAGACGGCGAACGCGACCACGTCCGCGATCTCCTCGGCCCTGCCGACGCGGTTGACCGCGTGCCTGCTCGCCGCGTACGCCTCGGCCTCGGGGTCGCCGCGCAGCCAGCCCGCGTTGACGTCGGTGTCGATGATGCCGGGGGCCACGTTGTTCACCGTGATGCCGCGCGGGCCCAGCTCCTTGGCCAGGGCCAGCGTGAACGTCTGCACCGCGCCCTTGGTCATCGCGTAGGCGATGCCCTCCGGGAAGGCGATCCTGGTCGCGCCCGAGGTGATGTTCACGATCCGGCCGTGGTCGGGGATCAGCGGCAGCAGCCGCTGGGTGAGGAAGAACAGGCCGCGCACGTTCACCGCGAAGACCCGCTCGAACGCCTCGGCGCTCTCCTGGCCGATCGGCCCGGACGAGCCGATGCCCGCGTTGTTCACCAGCGCGTCGAGCGTGCCTGTCTCGCGTGCCACCCGGTCGGCCAGCGCGCCCACCTCGGCGGGCACGCCCAGGTCGGCCCGCACCGCGAACGCCTGGCCGCCGCCGGCCTCGATCAGCCGTACGACCTCCTTGGCCGCGGCCTCGTCCCTGGCGTAGTTCACCACCACGCGGAAGCCGTCGCGGGCCAGCCGCAGCGCGATGGCGCGGCCGATCCCCCTGCTCGCACCCGTGACAAGGGCAGTCTTCATCGCTCGACACCTTTCTTTAGCGATCGATACAGAAACCATAACATAGCGATCGCTATAGAATGTGGGCATGGCGAGACAGCGAAGCTTCGACAGGGACACGGCGCTGGAGAGCGCGCTGCGGGCGTTCTGGCGGCACGGCTACGAGGCGACCTCGATCGCCGAGCTCACCCACGTCATGGGCATCAGACCGCCGAGCCTGTACGCGGCCTTCGGCGACAAACGCTGCCTGTTCGAGGAGGCCGTGCAGCGCTACCAGGAGACCCACGGCGCCTTCACCACGATCGCGCTGGCCGAGGAGCCGACCGGGCGCCGGGCCATCGAGCGGGTGCTGCGCGAGGCCGCCGAGGTGTACGCCGACCCCGGGCACCCGCCCGGCTGCCTGATCATCTCCGCCGCGGTCAACTGCGGCCCGGAGTCGGCCGACGTCGAGGCGCTGCTGCGCGGGTTCAGAACCGCCGCCAAGGCCGCGCTCAAGCGGCGCATCGACGACGACCTGGCCGCCGGGCTGATCCCGGCCGGCACCGACACCGAGGCGCTGGCGACCTACTTCGCCGCGGTCATCCAGGGCATGTCCGCCCAGTCACGCGACGGCGCCCCGCGCGAGTCGCTGGCCGCCGTCGCCGCCCTGGCCATGTCCGCCTGGCCGGCAACCGAGGATCACTGAGCCTTGACCGAGGCGTCCTCCGGCGGGACCTGCGGCGGCGAGGCCCGCAGCCAGCGGCAGCCGTGCGGCTCCATCGGCAGGCACACCACGCCCGACTCCGAGATCTCCAGCGTGCCGTCCAGCAGCAGGTCGGTGAGCAGGCACCGCTCCAGGCCGGTCAGCGTGAGCTCAACGTCCTGCGCGGTGTCGCAGAGGTTGTGCGCCACCACGACCGTCGCGCCGTCGGCGTCGCAGCGGTGCGCGAACACCGCCGGATGGCCGGTGTCCAGGACCTCGTAGTCGCCCCACGCCAGTTCGGGGCACTCGCGGTAGCGCTCGATCAGCAACTGGAACCAGCGCAGCAGCGAGTCCGTGTCGCGCTTCTGGTCCGCCACGTTCACCCGGTCGGGCGCGAAGGAGCCCTCGGGGATCTCCCGCACCGGCTCGGCCAGGCTGAACCCGCCGTCCTCCGACCACTGCATGGGGATGCGGACGGCCAGCCGCCCCTCCGCCTCGAGGTTCTCCCCCAGGCCGATCTCCTCGCCGTAGAAGATCACCGGGGTGCCCGGCAGGGAGAACATCAGGCTGTAGGCCATCTTGATGCGCCGCAGGTCGCCGCCGAACATGGTGGGCAGCCGGCGGCGCAGGCCGCGCCCGAAGATCTGCATGTCCTCGCGCGGGCCGAAGACGCGGAAGACCTCCTGCCGCTCGTCCTCGGTGAGCTTGTCGAGGGTCAGCTCGTCGTGGTTGCGCAGGAACATGGCCCACTGGCAGTCCTTGGGCGGCTGCGGACGCTCTCGTAAGGCCTTGGCCAGCGGTTCGGCCTCGCTGCGCGCCAGCGAGAGCCAGGCGTACTGCATGCCGATGAAGTCGAAGCACATGGTGATCTGGTCGCCCAGGCCGTCGCCGAAGTAGTCGATCAGCTCCTCGTACGGCACGTTCACCTCGCCGAGCAGGATCGAGCCGCCCTTGCGCCTGGTCATGAACGCCCGCAGGTCGGCCAGGAACTCGTGCGGGCTGGCCAGCTTCGGCTGCACGTTCTGAATGAGGAACGGCACCGCGTCCACCCGGAAGCCCGACAGCCCGAGCTCCATCCAGAAGCCGAGAATCCGGGCGATCTCGTCCTTGACCTCCGGGTTGCCCACGTTCAGGTCGGGCTGGTGCCGGTAGAAGCTGTGCAGGAAGTACTGGCCGCTCTGCTCGTCGTACTCCCAGATGCTGTTCTCCTTGTCGGGGAACACCACCTGCTTGGGATCGTCGGGCTCGGGGGTGTCGGACCAGACGTACCAGTCGCGCATCGGCGAGTCCTTGGACGAGCGGGACTCGACGAACCACGGATGCTGGTCGGAGGTGTGGTTGACGACCAGGTCCGCGATCACCCGCAGGCCCCGGTCGTGCGCGGTGCGCATGAACTCCACGAAGTCGCCCAGCGTGCCCAGCCTGGGGTCCACGCTGTAGAAGTCGGTGACGTCGTAGCCGTCGTCGCGGTTGGGCGTGGGGAAGAACGGCATCAGCCACAGGCAGGTCACGCCCAGCCCGGCCAGGTAGTCGATCTGCTGCGTCAACCCGCGGAAGTCGCCGACGCCGTCGTTGTTGCCGTCCTTGAAGGTCTCCACGTCCAGGCAGTAGACGACGGCGTTCTTCCACCAGATGTCACTGGTATAGGTCAGTCGCATGGCGCGGCTGCTACCCGCGATCGCGAGGCTCACTCACGGCCGGGGCGGCGCGGCGTTCACGACAGCCGGCGGATCGCGTTCTCGACCAGCCGCCAGAACTGCTCGACGTCCAGGCCGGTGGCCACGTGCGCGTTCGGCGGCCGCTTCAGCTTGTCGATCAGGTCGACGCTGGTCGCGCCCGCGGTCTCGGCGCCGTGCAGCTCGACGTCGATCCTGGTGCGCACGGTCGTGACCAGCCCGGGCTGCGCGACCAGCGCCACCGCGACCGGGTCGTGCAGCGGGCCTTCCGGCATGCCCTGGTCGGCCTCGTAGGTGGCGTTGAAGAAGTTCAGCAGCTCCACGCCGAACGCCGCGGTCTTGTTGCCGATGGCGTCGATGCGGGTGATCACGTCCGGCGTGACGAGCGCCTGGTGGGTGACGTTCAGCCCGACCATGGTGAACGGCAGGCCACCGGCCAGCACGATCGACGCCGCCTCCGGGTCGCACCAGGCGTTGAACTCCGCGTACGGCGTGACGTTGCCGCGCCCGGTCGACCCGCCCATCCAGACGATCTCCCTGATCCCGGGCAGCCGGTCGGGGTAGGCCCGGACGAACAGCGCGAGGTTCGTCAGCGGCCCGGTGGCGACGATCGTGACGGGCTCGGCGGAGTCGTCGATCGTGTCCCTGATCAGGTCGATCGCCGGGCGCCGGTCCGCCGCGACGACCGGCTCGGGCAGGACGGGCCCGCCCAGCGCGTTCGCGCCGTGGATCCAGTCGGCCGGGGCGAGCGTCCGCACCAGCGGCGCGCCGGCCCCCGCCGAGATCGGCACCCCGGCGATGCCGGCCAGCTCGGTCACCACGCGGGCGTTGTAGGTGGTGTGCTCGAGCCGGCCGTTGCCGCCGACGGTGGTGATCGCCCGCAGGTCGAGGGCCGGGTGCCCGGCGGCCAGCCAGATGGCGAAGACGTCGTCGTGTCCCGGGTCGCAGTCGAGGATCACCGGAGTGGGCACCTGGACCTCCTGTGCGGATTCGTCTCCTTTCGATGCTATCCACGGGGGTCCGAACGAGCTCAGAGCAGGGTGCCGCCGCTGACCTCGAACCTGGCCAGCGCCTCGTCGATCCTGGCCAGGGTGTCGGGGTGCAGGGTGATGTCGGCGGCGGCCAGGTTCTCCGCGATGTGGGCGGGCGTGCGGCTGCCGGGGATGGCGGTCACGTGCTCGTCCTGGTGCAGCAGCCAGGCCAGGGCGAGCTGGGCGGGGCTGATGCCGAGGTGGGTGGCCAGGTCCCTGATGGGGGCGAACCGGTCGTTGTTGCCGGCCAGGTTCTCCGCGGAGAAGCGGGGGGCGTTGTGCCGGAAGTCGTCCGTGCCGAGCGACTGCACGGTGCCGGTCAGGAAGCCGGTGCCCAGCGGGCTCCAGGCCACGATGCCGACGCCCAGCTCGCGGGCCGCCGCGACCAGCTCGGGGTCCGCCGGACGCCACATCGACCATTCGTTCTGCACCGCCGCCACCGGGTGCACCGCGTGTGCGGCGCGCAGCTGGGCGGCGTTCACGTTGGACAGGCCGATGTGCTTGACCAGGCCGTCCTTGACCAGCTCGGCCAGCGCGCCGACGGTCTCCTCGACCGGCACGCCGGGGTCCGGGTAGTGCAGGTAGTACAGGTCGATCACGTCGGTGTCCAGGTTGCGCAGGCTGCGCTCGGCGTAGCCGCGCACCAGGCCGGGGGTGGCGTTCACGCGCAGCTCGCCGAACTTGAACCCGACCGGGATCGGCCTGCTCGCCTCGCCCTCCGGGATCGCCAGGCCGAACTTGGTCGCCAGCACCACCTCGTCACGCCGGCCCTTGACCGCCCGGCCGACCAGGCGCTCGTTGTGCCCGTCCGGGCCGTAGGCGTCACTGGTGTCCACGTGGGTGGCGCCGGCGTCCAGCGCCGCCCTGATCGCGTTCTCGCCGCGGGCGTCGTCGATCTCGCCGTACATGCCGGGCGACAGCACCATGGCGCCGAAGCCGATGGCGGGGACCCGCAGGTTTCCGAGTTCACGTGTCTTCATGACTCTGATCTTGGGGGACGGCCGGGTGCGGCGTCCAAGACCCACTGCTATAACCATCGGTTATGGACGTGCACCTGCGCGAGCTGCGCTACTTCGTCGCGGTGGCCGAGGAGCTGAACGTGACCAGGGCGGCCGAGCGGTTGTTCGTCTCGCAACCGGCGCTGTCCAAGCAGCTCAGGGCGCTGGAGCGGCAACTCGGCTTCACCCTGTTCGAGCGGGTGCCCGCCGGGGTGACCTTGACCAGGCAGGGCGAGACGCTGCTGCCGGTCGCCCGCGACCTGCTCGCCCGCTGGACCGCCGGGCTGGAGACGGCCAGGGCCGCCGTGCCGACAGGCACGCTGGTCATCGGCATGCAGACGGCCGTCGGCCGGGGGCTGCAGCAGGAGGCGCTGCGCGGGTTCCGCGCGGAGATGCCCGGCTGGGAGGTGTCGCTGCGGCTGGTCGGCTGGGACGATCCAAGCGGCGGCCTGGCCGACGGCTCCTCCGACGTGGCGTTCATCTGGCTGCCGGTGCCGCCTGGGCTGGAGACGTACGTGCTGGCCACCGAGCGCAGGGGCGTGGCGATGCCGGCCGACCACCCGCTCGCCGAGCTGGCCGAGATCCCGTTCGAGGCGCTGCGCGGCGAGCCGTTCATCGCGCTGCCCTTCGCGGCCGGGCCGCTGCGTGACTTCTGGCTGGCCAGGGACGCCCGCACGGACGATCCGGTGATCGGGGTGACCGCGAACACGCCTGAGGAGGTGTTCGAGGCGGTGATCAGCGGGCTCGGCGTGGTGCTGGTGGCCGAGGGCAACGCGACGCTGTACAAGCGGCCGGGCATGACCTACCGGCCGGTCACCGGACTACCACCCGGACAACTCGCCATCGCCTGGCGAGAAGGCGATATAAGCCCACAAGTCACGGCATTTGTCGACGCGCTCCGACACGTGGCCACTAAGGTCTGACCATGAACGACTACGCGGTCACCTTCAACCTGATCGACGCCGACAACGACGGCCGGATCTCCGCCGTCGAGCTCGCCCGCCTGATGGAGGTGCTGGGCCAGCCCTGCACCCTGGAAGCCGCGCAGGAGGGCGTGCGCAGGCTGGACAAGGACGGCGACGGCCTCATCGACGTGACGGAGTTCGGGGCGTTCCTCCAGAAGTGAGCGCCTTTCTCCGGATCTGACAAAACCAAGCACTTGCTACACAAACTTCTGTCGCCTGGGTCACAATAGGCGACAGGAGGGACGATGGTCATCAAGTGTGACACCGGCGACACCCGTACACCCGCGGACCTCGTAAAGACGCTCAGGCCGGGCATCGGCCCCCTGTCCGCCGAGGTGATCGAGGAGATCCAGACCAGGATCCCGGAGTACGCCCGGCCATCGGACGAGCTGTACATCAAGGTCGTGAAGATGGCGGTCGAGCAGGCCATCGAAGGCTTTCTCGACCACATCGAGAACCCGTGCGCGCCCTGGGACCCCGAGCCCTTCCGCATGATCGGCAAGGGCGAGGCCGCGGAAGGCCGCAACCTGGAGCCGCTGCAGACGGCCATGCGGCTGGGCGCCCGGGTGGGCTGGCGGCGGCTGACCGAGATCGCCGACCCGCTCGGCCTGTCCCCGCAGCTGCTCTACGACCTGGGCGAGGCCATCTTCGTCTACCTCGACCAGCTCGCCGACGCCGCCGCCCAGGGCTTCGAAGAGGCCAGGGCACGCGCGGCGGGCGAGATGGAACGCCGTCGCTCCCGGCTGCTCGACCTGCTGCTCAGCCAGCCGCCCGCGGGCGCGGAGGCGATCGCCGACGTCGCCAAGGCGGCCGGCTGGCGGCTGCCCAGAACCGTGGCCTGCGTCGCGCTCGACGACCAGCACGGCGCCTACCGCTCCCCCGCGCTGCCGCCCGACGTGCTCGCCGGGTTCGACCGGCCCGCGCCGTGCCTGCTGGTGCCCGACCCGAACGGGCCCGGCCAGGCCCAGATGCTCGACACCGCCTTACGCGGCCGCCGCGCGGCCGTCGGCCCGGCCGTGCCGCTGGCCGCGGCGCACACGTCGCTGCGGTGGGCGTGCGAGGCGCTGGAGCTGTCGCGGCGCGGTGTGCTGCCGCGCGGCCCGCTGCGCTGCGCCGACCACATGGCGACCCTGGTGGTGTTCAAGGACGAGGAGCTGGTCGGCGCGCTGGCCGAGGTGCGGCTCGCGCCACTGGCGCACCTGCGCCCCACCCAGCAGGACCGGCTGGCCGAGACCCTGCTGGCCTGGCTGCGGCACGGCAGGGGCGCCGGCGAGGTGGCCGCCAGGCTGCACGTGCACCCGCAGACCGTGCGTTACCGGCTGCGCCAGCTCGAAGAGCTGTACGGCGACCAGCTCGCCGACCCCGACATCCGCTTCGAGCTGGAGATCGTGCTGCGCGCCAGGCAGGCCGTCATCGGCGGAAGAGCCTGAGCCTGTCCTCGCCGACGCGCTCGCGCAACGCGTGGTCCTCGATGCCGAGATCCTCGGCCGGGGCCAGGGCGAGCACGCCGACCTTGCCGACGTGCCGGTTGAGCTGGACGTCCCTGGCCGCCTGCCCCGTCTCCTCCAGCGGGTAGACCGCCGAGAGCGTGGGATGGATCATGCCGAGCGAGATGAGCCTGTTCACCTCGTGGCATTCCTGGTAGTTCGCGCCGTGTGAGCCGATGATGCGCTTGAGCTTCATCCACAGGTGCCTGTTGTCGTACTCGTGGGCGTAGCCGGACGACGACCCGCACGTCACCACCGCGCCGCCGCGCCTGGCCACGTAGACCGACGCGCCGAAGGTGTCCCTGCCGGTGTGCTCGAACACGATCGCCGGATCCTCGCCCACCTGCCGCCTGACCTCGGCGCCCAGCCGGCGCCAGGCCTTCTCGTCGCTCAGGTCGTCGAACTGCGTACGGTCGATCACGTGCGCGCAGCCCATCGCGCGCAGCAGCTCGGCCTTCTCCGCCGAGCTGACCACGCCGACCGGGATGCCACCGCCGTTGCGCACGAGCTGCGTGCCGTACGCGCCCAGCCCGCCCGTCGCGCCCCACAGCAGCACCACGTCGCCCTGCTTCATCCGCGCGCCGCGCTCGCCGACCAGCATCCGGTACGCCGTGGCCGCGCACAACATGTTGCACGCGGCCTCCTCCCAGCTCAGATGCGCCGGCTTGGCCAGCAACTGGGTCGACTTGACCACGGCGAAGTCGGCCAGGCCGCCGAAGTTCGTCTCGAAACCCCAGGCCCGCAGGTCGGCGGCGAGCATGCCGTCGTGCTGCGCGATCGGGTCCTCGCCGTCGATGTAGGCGGGGCTGGTCACCACCCGGTCGCCGACGCGCCAGTGCCGCACCGCCGCGCCGGTCCTGACCACCACCCCGGACGCGTCCGAGCCGAGCACGTGCGTGGGCAGGTCGTGGCGCGGGTCGGTACGGCCGAGCCGCTCCAGGAACGCGAACGTCGGTATCGGCTCGAACATGGCCGACCAGACCGTGTTGAAGTTGATCGCGCTGGCCATCACCGCGATCAGCACCTCGTCCGGGGCCAGCTCCGGCATCGGCACCTGGCCGACGTGCAGGGTGCGGCGCACGTCCCGGTCCTCGTCGGACTCGGCGAAGCCGCCCACCTCGTCCTTGCGGATGTAGGCGGCCCGGTAGGTCGAGGGCACGTCCAGGCGTTCCAGCTCCGCGGGTTCCGCGCCTGCCACCACGGCCTGTGCCAGCGTCATAGCAGTCCTTTCAGGTGCTCGGCGATGACCTCGATGTGCGGGGGGTCGAGCAGGTTGAGATGGTGCGAACCGGGCACCTCGACGATCTCCAGGTTCGCGCTGTACGGGGTGAAGCCCCTGGCCGGGTCGTCCTCGTGGGCGTAGCGGGCGTCGGACACGGCCCAGGGGGTGGGCTCGGTCGAGCGGTAGAGCACCACCCGGCCGCCGTACGGGCCCGGCCGGTAGCGCTCGATCGCCCGGGTGTCCTCGTGCGAGGTGATCTGGTGCCGGAGTATCGCCGGGCTCAGCATGCCCAGCACGCCCGACTCCGCGATGCGCGCCTCGGCCAGCGCGAGCTGCCGCTGCTCGTCCAGGTCCAGCAGCTCGTCCAGGTCCAGGCGGACGGGCACGCCGTACGTCTCGCGCAGATATCCGGCGAAGTCGACGTAACGCCCGGCGTGGATGGCCCGCCTGTCGTCGTCGCCGACCTGGGCGGGCAGCCCCGAGTCGATCATCGCCACCAGCTCGACCTCGTCGCCCAGCCGGCGGGCGATCTCGAAGGCCAGCAGGCCGCCGAACGACCAGCCGCCCAGCCGGTACGGGCCAGGGCCCGTCGCCGCGACGGCCTCGGCGTACCTGGCGGCCCGCTCCGGTATGCCCAAGGTCTCCGCCTCCTCCAGGCGCTCCAGACCGAGGACCGGCACGTCGAGCCTGGCCGCGAGCAGCGCGTACACGCCGGTGGTGCCGCCCGCCGGGTGCGCGAGGAACAGCGGCGCGCCGCTCCTGCCCGGCGTCAGCGGACGGACGACGCCGCGTTCCGCCGCCGACTCGTCGGCCTGCCTGATGGCGTCGGCCAGCTCGGCGACCGTCGGGTCCGCGGCCTGCACCCGGCTGCCCGTCTCGCGTTCGAGCAGGTCCAGGGCCATGGGCAGGAGCCGGGGGTCGATCCGCTCGGTGACCGAGGGCGGCCTGCCGAGCAGGCCGGTCAGCACCCTGGCCACCTGGCGTTCCGCCGCGTCACGCGGGCCGATCACCAGCGCCGGACGCTCGGCCCCCTCGACGCCCAGGGCCGCCGCGACCGCCTCGGCCAGCTCGCCCAGCGTGCCGCCCTTGAGCAGCGGCCCGGTCGGGACGGTGACGCCGAAGTCGTACTCGACCGTGCCGCGCAGCCGGGTGGCGGCCAGGGAGTCCAG
Organism: Nonomuraea antri; assembly: GCF_013283785.1. GTDB lineage: Bacteria > Actinomycetota > Actinomycetes > Streptosporangiales > Streptosporangiaceae > Nonomuraea > Nonomuraea antri. The sequence continues at coordinate 1,235 of NZ_JABCPZ010000150.1, read as the reverse complement.
GCCCAGGTCGGTGAGCACGCTGCCCTCGTCCAGCCAGACCGGGTCCAGGCCGAGCACGGCCGCGGCCCGGTCCCTGACCTGCGCGGTCAGCGCGGCCATGGCCGCGTCCGGCGGGAGCGCGGCCAGGTCGGGCAGGCTTTCCCCGGCCGGCTCCGCCACCTCGGCGAAGAACGGGATGCGGCCGATCGCCGGGAACAGCCGCACCGCCTGGGCCGGGTCCAGCCTGATCACGCCTGCCGACAGGTCGCGCTGGATCAGGGCTTCGAGTGCTTCCACGCCCTCGTCCTGGGTGAGCGGGCGCATGGCGGGCAGCGGGGTCGCGCCCGTCCAGGCGCCCCAGCCGATCGCGGTCGCGGGCAGGCCCAGCGACCTGCGGTGGGCGCAGAGCGCGTCGAGCCAGGCGTTGGCGGTGGCGTAGGCGGCCTGACCGGGCGAGCCGAGCAGCGCGGCGGCCGAGGAGAAGGCGACCCACCAGTCGAGGTCCAGGTGCCTGGTGGCCTCGTGCAGGCGCAGCGCGCCGGTGACCTTGGCGGCCCAGACCCGCTCCAGGCTGTCGCGGTCGAGGTCGGCGATCAGGCGGTCGTCCAGGACGCCGGCCGCGTGGATCACGCCGCGCAACCTGACCCCGTCCGCCGTGGCCGCGGCCACCAGGCGTTCCGCGGTGCCCGGGGCCGACAGGTCGCCGGTGATCACCTCGGTGACGGGGCCGGGCGGGGCGGCGGGTCTGCGGGCGTTCAGTATCACGCGGGTGGCGCCGCGCTCGGCCAGCCACCGGGCGGCGATCAGGCCCAGCCGTCCCGAGCCGCCGGTGATCACGTACGCGCCGGGGCCCGCCACCTGGGTGGTTCGAGCGGGCGGGAGCTCGGTGCGGCGCAGGCGGGCGACGTAGCGGGTGCCCGCCCGCCAGGCGACCTCGTCCTCCCTGGTGTCCTCGTTCGTCAGCTCGGTGGCCAGGTCGCGCAGGTCGTCGTGGTCGACCAGGCGTGCTCTGGCCTCCGGGTGCTCGAACGCCAGCACCCTGACCAGCGCACGCAGCGCGGCCGGGCCCGGGTCGGCGGGGTCCTGCGGGAGCACGGGCTGGGCGCGCTCGGTGGCGATCGTGAGCCTGCCGGGCCGCCCGGCCAGTTCGGCGGCCCGGAGGACGACCCGCTGGGCGGCCTCGGGGGTGAGGTCTCTGGGGACGAGCAGCACCACCTGCTCCGCCGCGCCGGTGCTCTCGGGGGGCGCGGGCTGTC
>NZ_JABCPZ010000014.1 GCF_013283785.1 Nonomuraea antri | reverse complement strand
ACCTGGCACGTGATCGAGCCGGGTGCGGAGGTCGGTGCGGTGTTGCCGATCGGTGGCCCGGTGGCGGGCCGGCGGGCGTTCGTGCTGGACGCGTTCCTGCATCCGGTGCCGCCGGGGGTGGCGGGTGAGCTGTACGTGGCGGGTGCGGGTCTGGCGCTGGGGTATCTGGATCGGCCGGGGTTGACGGCGGAGCGGTTCGTGGCGTGTCCGTGGGGCGGGCGGATGTATCGGACCGGGGATCTGGCGTATTGGACGGCCGATGGCGAGCTGGTGTTCGTCGGGCGGGCCGATGCGCAGGTGAAGATTCGCGGGTATCGGGTGGAGCCGGGTGAGGTGGAGGCGGCTCTGGCGGCCGAGGCCGGGGTCGGTGAGGCGCTGGTGGTGGCGCGGGACGGCCGGCTGATCGGTTATGTGGTGGCCGGCGCGCAGGTGGATCCGGAGGGGTTGCGTGAGCGGCTGGGTCGGGTGCTGCCGGAGTTCATGGTGCCGGCGGCGGTGGTGGTGCTGGACGCGCTGCCGCTGACGGTCAACGGCAAGGTGGACCGGGAGGCGCTGCCCGACCCGGACTTCTCCGCCGCTGGCGGCGGGCGTGAGCCGCGCACCGAGGCCGAGCGGTTGTTGTGCGAGTTGTTCGCGCAGGTGCTGGGGCATGACCGGGTGGGGGTCGAGGACGGGTTCTTCGCGTTGGGCGGTGACTCGATCACCTCGATGCAGCTGGCCGCCCGCGCCCGCCGTGCCGGTATCGCGTTGACCCCCCGCCAGATCTTCGAGCACAAGACCCCGGAACGACTCGCGGCACTGGCGGAAGGACCGGCGGAAGAGACCGTCCCCCTCGGCGTGGACGGCGGCGAGATCACCGTCGAGCTGACCGACCGGGACCGCGCCCGGCTCAAGGCCTCGGTGCCCGAGCCGACGCACGTCTGGCCGCTCTCCCCGCTCCAGAGCGGCATGCTGTTCCACCGCGCACTCGACGAACAGGGCCCGGACGTCTATCAGACCCAGCGCGTCGTGGACCTGGCCGGGCCGCTGGACGAAGCCCGGCTGCGCGCCGCCTGGCAGACCGTGCTGGCCCGGCATGACGCGCTCCGGGCGAGCTTCCACCAGGTGGAGTCCGGCCAGACCGTTCAGGTGGTCGCCGCCCACGCCCCGCTGCCATGGCGGACGGCCGACCTGTCGGACCTCGACGACGGCGACGCGCGGGCCGAGACGGACCGGCTCCTCGCGGCCGACCGCCACGACCGGCTGGACGTCACGACGGCTCCGCTGCTCCGGCTCCTGCTGATCCGTCTGGCCGAGGACCGGCACCGGCTGGTGCTGACCTCCCATCACGCGCTGCTCGACGGCTGGTCGACGCCGATCGTGCTGGGTGAGGTGGCCACCGCCTACGCCGGCGACCAGGCCCTCCCGGCGCCCGTCTCCTTCGGCGCCTACCTCGCCTGGCTGGACAGGCAGGACGCGGCGGCCGCGCAGGAGGCGTGGCGGGCCGAGCTCGCCGGGCTGGACGAGCCGACCCTGGTCGCGCCAGGAGCGCTGAAGGCCTCGGGGCCGTCCGACCGGCACGAGGAGTTCCTGACCGAGGAGACGACGCAGGCGCTACGGGCGTTCGCCCGCCGCCACGAGGTGACGCTGAACACCGTCATGCAGGCGGCGTGGGCCCTGGTCCTGGCACGGCTCACGGGCCGGCGCGACGTGGTGTTCGGCGCCGCGGTCTCCGGCCGCCCGGCGGAACTCCCGGACGTCGAGCGCGTGGTGGGGATGTTCCTCAACACCGTCCCGGTACGGGTGCGGCTGCGCGGTGAGACGCCGTTCGTCACGCTGCTGGCCGAACTGCAGGAGCGGCAGGCGGCGCTGATGACGCATCAGCACGCCGGCCTGTCGGGGATCCAGAAGGCGGCCGGTCCGGGAGCGACGTTCGACACCGTCCTGATGGTGGAGAACTACCCGCGGAACGCGCCCTCCTTCGGCGGCGTCACGATCAGCGGCATGGCCACGCGGGCCGGGACGAGCTTCCCGCTCACCCTGGGCGTCGCTCCCGGCGACCGCCTCGGCCTGCGCACCACCTACCGGCCCGACCTGTTCACCCGCGACCAGGCCGGCGAGATCATCCGTCAGCTGATCAGCGTGCTGGAGCGGGTGCTCGCGGATCCGGCCGTGCCGGTGGGACGCATCGGCGCGCCCGCCGGCGAAACGGACGCCGGCACCACGGCGGATGCCACGCCGGGCCTGCCGCCGGTCCCCGTGCTGCTGCGCCGGCAGGCCGAGCGGCATCCCCAGGCCGTGGCCGTGACGGCGGACCGGCGCAGCCTCTCCTACGCCGAGCTGGACGAGTCCGCCGGCCGGCTGGCCGCCCATCTGGCGAGCCGGGGAGTGCGCCGCGGCGACCGGGTCGCGGTGGTGCTCGGGCGCTCGGCGGATCTCGTCGTCGCGTGGCTGGGCGTGTGGCGGGCGGGCGCCGCGTTCGTGCCGATCGACCCGGAGTATCCCGCCGCACGCATCGAGCTGATGATGCGGGACTCCCGCCCGGCGGCGGTGCTCTGTTCCGGGCGGACCCGGGACCTGGTGCCGGGCCAGGACGCGATCGTCCTGGACGACCCCGAGGTACGGGCGGCCGTCGCGGCGGCCGATCCGATCGAGGTGCCGTGCGGCGGCGACGACCTCGCCTACGTGATGTACACCTCCGGCTCGACGGGCACGCCGAAGGGCGTCGGCGTTCCGCACGGCGCCGTGGCCTCGCTGGTGGGACAGCCTGGCTGGCACGTGGGGCCGGGGGACACCGTGCTGGCGCACGCCTCGCACTCCTTCGACATCGCGCTGTTCGAGATCTGGGTGCCGCTGGCGGCCGGAGCCCGCATCCTGATCGCCGGCCCCGGCGTGGTGGACGCGGAGCGGGTGCGCGACGCGGTCGCCAGGGGCGCCACCGCCGTGCACCTGACCGCGGGCGCCTTCCGCGTGCTGGCCGACGCCGCCCCGGACTGTTTCGCCGGCCTTCGTGAGGTCCTGACCGGCGGCGACGTGGTGCCGCTCGAATCGGTGGAGCGGGTACGGCGAGCCTGCCCCGACGTACGCGTGCGGCACCTGTACGGGCCGACGGAGACCACGCTCTGCGCCACCTGGCATGTGATCGAACCGGGTGCGGAGACCGGTTCCGCGCTGCCGATCGGCCGGCCGCTCGCCGGCCGCCGGGCCGCGGTGCTGGATCCGTTCCTCAACCCGGTGCCGCCGGGAATGACCGGGGAGCTGTACCTCGGCGGCGACGGCGTGGCCCGCGGCTACCTGGACCGCCCCGGGCTGACCGTCGAACGGTTCGTCGCCGCCCCCGGCGGTCAGCGGCTGTATCGCACCGGTGACCTGGCGAAATGGACGCAGGACGGGGAACTGATCTTCGCCGGCCGGGCCGACGCGCAGGTGAAGATTCGTGGCTATCGGGTGGAACCCGGTGAGGTGGAGGCGGTGCTGGCCGCCCATCCGGCCGTGCGCACGGCGGTGGTGGTGGCCGATGAAGGCCGGCTGGTCGCCCACGTCCTGCCGCGTGACCAGGAAGACGCCTCGATCACCGAGGCGCTGCTCGAACACGCGAGAAACGAACTGCCCGAGTACCTGGTGCCGGCGGCGGTGGTCGTCCTGGACACGCTGCCGCTGACCGCCAACGGCAAGGTGGACCGCGGCGCGCTGCCCACCCCTCGCTTCACCCCGCAGGCCACCGGACAGGCGCGGGGACGCGCGTACGGCAACGAGACCGAGCGGGTGCTCTGCGAGCTGTTCGCCGAGGTCCTGGGCCTGCCCGAGGCGGTGGGCGCCGACGAGGGCTTCTTCGCGCTGGGCGGCGACTCGATCACCTCGATGCAGCTCACCGCCCGCGCCCGCCGCGCCGGCCTGCTCCTGCGCGTGGAGGACGTCTTCGAGCACGCCACGCCCGCCGGGATCGCGGCCGCGGCACGCCGGGCTGACGACGGAGCGGGCGCCGTCGAGGACGGCGTCGGCGAGATCGCGTGGACCCCGGTGATGCTGGAGCTACGCGAGCTCGACCAGGAGTCGGTGCTCCACGGCGAGCTCGCGCAGTGGGCGGTCGTGCGGGTGCCGGCCGGGCTGACGCGGGAGATGCTCACCGACGCCTGGCAGGCGGTCCTGGACCGGCACGACATGCTCCGCTCGCGGGTGGATCCTGACGGGCGGCTGGTGACCGCCCCGGTGGGAGCGGTGGCCGCCTCGACGCAGATCGAGCGGGTCGAGGTGGACGCACTCGACGACCTCGACGCGCACGCGAGCCGGCGGGCCCACGAGGCCACCGGCCGGCTGGACCCGGCGGCCGGGGTCATGGCTCAGCTCGTCTGGGCCGTGGCCGCGGACGGGCAGGAGTCGCGGCTGGCCATCGCGGTGCATCACCTGGCGGTCGACGGAGTCTCGTGGCAGATCCTGCTGCTCGACCTGCGCGCCGCCGGTGAGGCCCGGCAGCCCGGGCGCGAGCCGGATCTGGCGCCCGTGCCGACGTCGTTCCGCCGGTGGTCCCGGCTGCTGACCGAGCAGGCGAGCGAACGGGCCGGCGAGCTGGAGGCGTGGCGGTCGATCCTGGCGGACACGGACACGGACGCGCCGCTGGGCGTGCGAGCGCCTGCGCCCGGCCGCGACACGGCCGCCACCGCCCGGCGCCACTCGTGGACCGTCTCGGGCGCGGAGGCGGTGGCGCTCGTCGACACGGCGACGGCGGCCTTCCACTGCGGCGTCCACGAGGTGCTGCTCGCCGCTTTCGCCGGCGCGGTGGCCCTGGTGCGCGGCACCGCGGTCACGGTGGACGTGGAAGGGCACGGCCGCCGGCCCGTCGGCGAGGCGGACCTGACCAGGACTCTGGGCTGGTTCACCAGCGTGCACCCGGTCCGCCTGGACGCCACCGGCATCCGGCACGACCAGGCCCAGGCCGGGGGCCCGGCGGCCGGGCGGCTGCTGAAGACGGTCAAGGAGCAGGCCAGGGCGTTCCCCGGAGACGGACTGGGATTCGGCCTGCTACGCCATCTGAACCCGGAGACCGCGCCGGTGCTGGCCGCCCTGCCGAGGACCCGGGTCGCGTTCAACTACATGGGACGGTCCTCGGCCGCGGCTGGGCAGGCCGGAATGTGGCAGCCGGTGGGCGCGATCGGCGGCAACGCCCACCCGGACATGCCACTCCGGCACGTCCTGGAGGTCGGCGCGGCCGTGCGCGACGACGTGGACGGGCCGGCCCTGCACCTCACGCTGACCTGGGCCGGTGAACTGCTGGCGGAGGCCGAGGCGCGGGCGCTGGGCCAGGCGTGGCTGAAGCTGCTGTCCGGCATCGCCGCCCACGCGGCCGCCCCGGGCGCCGGCGGGCACACCCCGTCCGACTTCGCGCTGGTCGAGCTGGAGCAGGCCGAAGTGGACGAGGTGGACGAGGTGAGCGCGCCGGCCCTGGCGGACCTCTGGCCGCTCTCGCCGCTGCAGGAGGGCCTGCTCTTCCACGCCGCCTACGACGCGACCGGCCGCGACGTCTACGAGAGCCAGCGGGTGCTGGACCTGACCGGCCCGCTGGACGCCGACCGGCTGCGTGCGGCCTGGGAGAGCGTCCTGGTCAGGCACGACGCGCTGCGGGCGAGCTTTCACCAGCTCGGTTCCGGCACGGCGGTGCAGGCCGTGGCCGAGCGCGTCGAGCTGCCCTGGCGTACCGTGGACGCGCGGAGCCTCGCCGAGGCGGAGGCCGCGGCGGCCGAGGAGCTGGCGGAACGGTTCGACCTCAGCCGGGCGCCGCTGCTGCGGGTGCTGCTGATCCGCCTGACCGAACGGTGGCACCGCCTGGTGGTCACCAGCCACCACATCATCGCGGACGGCTGGTCGCTTCCCGTGCTGTTCGGCGAGGTCAAGGCGGTCTACGACGATCCGGGCACGGCGGCGCGGCCCGCGGCGTCCTACCGGACGTACCTGGAATGGCTGGAGCGCCAGGACGCCGAGGCGGCCAGGGCCGCGTGGCGGGACGAGCTCGGGGACCTGGACGAGCCGACCCGGGTCGCGGCCGGCGAGACGGCGACGATCGCGGCGCGGCCCGAGCGGGTGCGCTACGAGCTGGCCGGGGAGCTGTCGCGCGCCATGAGCGGACTCGCGCAGGCTCAGGGCGTCACGATGAACACCCTCCTGCAGGCGGCGTGGGCGCTGGTGCTGGCCAGGCTGACCCGGCGCACGGACGTGGTGTTCGGGATGACGACCGCCGGCCGCCCGGCGGAGCTGCCGGCGGTGGAACGCATGGTGGGCCTGTTCATCAACATGGTGCCGGTGCGGGTCAGGCTGCGCGGCACGACCACGGTCGCGCGGCTGCTGACGGAGGTGCGGGAACGGCAGATCGCGCTGATGCCGCACCAGCATCTCGGGCTCGCCGAGATTCAACGGACCGCGGGCCCGGGCGCGAGCTTCGACAGCACGGTGGTGTACGAGAACTATCCCCGCCCGCCGCTGGACTCGCCGGAACCGGACGGCCTGACGATGCGCCCGGCCGGCGTGCCCGAGGACGCCGGGCACTACCCGCTGACGCTGGTGGCCGCCTCCGACGACGGGCGGGTGGTCGGCGACCTCATCTACCGCCCCGACGTGTTCAGCAGGGAGCGCGCCGAGCTGGTCATGACCGCGCTGGTGCGGGTCCTGGAACAGATGACCGCCGACCCGGCCGGCGCGGTGAGCCGGATCGGCCTGGACGGTCCCGGCGTGGATCCCGCCTGGAGCTCGGGCGGCCCGCGGGCGGCGGGCGAGGCCCCGCTGGGTGAGCTGATCCGGCGGGTCGCGGCGGAGCGGCCGCAGGCCGTCGCGGTCGTCGACGGCGACGGAGAGCTGACCTACGCCGAGCTCCTGGCCCGGGCGGACGGCCTGGCCAGGCACCTCGTCCGGCGCGGCGCCGGGCCGGAGCGGCGGGTCGGCGTGCTGGTGGAACGCGGCGCGGCCTGGGTCACGGCGGTGCTGGGCGTGACGCTGGCGGGCGGCGCGGCGGTGCTGATGGAGCCGAGCTACCCGCCGGAACGGCTCGACTGGATGCTGACGGACTCGGCGCCCGCGGTGGTGGTGTGCTCCGCCGCGACCCGGTTCCGGGTGCCGGAAGGCGTCGAGACGGTGGTCGTCGACGCGGGCGTCGCGGCCGGCCGCGACGACGAGGTGGAACTGCCGGCGGTGACGCCGGAGAACGCCGCGTACGTGGTCTACACCTCGGGTTCGACCGGGGTTCCGAAGGGCGTCGTGGTGTCGCACGCCGGCCTGGGGAATCTCGCGGCGGCGCAGATCGACCGCTTCGGGGTGACGCCGTCGTCGCGGGTGCTGCTGATGGCGGCGCTGGGCTTCGACGCGGTCATGTCGGAGCTGCTGATGGCGCTGCTGTCGGGCGGCACGATCGTCGCGCTCCCCGGCTACGAGCTGCCGCCCAGGACCGGGCTCGCGGAGACCCTCCTGCGCTGGGGGATCACGCACGTCACGGTGCCGCCGAGCGTGCTGGCCACCGTGGCGGAGGAACTGCCCGACTCGGTGGAGACGATCGTGGTGGCCGGCGAGGCGTGCGGGCCCGACCTGGTGGCGCGCTTCGCCCCCCGGCACCGGATGGTCAACGCCTACGGGCCGAGCGAGGCGACCGTCTGCTCGACGATGAGCGGGTCGCTGGCGCCGGGGGCGGAGGTGCCGATCGGCACGCCCATCGCCGGCGGCCGGTGCGAGGTGCTCGACCAGTTTCTGCGCCCGCTGCCTGTCGGGGTGACCGGGGAGCTGTACGTGGCGGGTGCGGGGCTGGCGCGCGGCTATCTGAACCGCCCGGGGCTGACCGGCACCCGGTTCGTGGCGGCTCCGGACGGGGGGCGCAGGTACCGCACCGGCGACCTCGCGTACTGGACTCCCGGCGGTGAGCTGGTCTTCGCCGGACGGGCGGACGAGCAGGTCAAGGTCCGCGGGTTCCGGGTGGAACCGGGGGAGATCGAGGCGGCCATGACCGCCCACCCGCACGTGGCCCAGGCGGCCGTGGTGATGTGGCGGGGCCGGCTGGTCGGCTACCTGGTCCCGGCTCCCGGCGGGATCACCGTCGACGAGATGCGCGAACACCTCGCCGCCCGGCTGCCGGGGCACATGGTGCCGGCCGTGATCATGACGCTCGAAGCCCTTCCCCTGACCCCCAACGGCAAGGTGGACCGCAAGGCTCTGCCGGAACCGGAGTTCGCCGCCGGCGGCGAGGACGCGGAGCGGGCGACGGGCGCGCCGGTCACCGAGACCGAGCGGGCGCTGTGCGACCTGTTCGCCGAGGCGCTCGGCGTCGACCGGGTCGGCGTGGACGACGGCTTCTTCGACCTCGGCGGCGACTCGATCATCTCGATGCGGCTGGCCGCCCGGGCCCGCGGCGCGGGGCTGGCGATCAGCCCTCGGCAGGTGTTCGAGGAGAAGACGCCGAGAAGGCTCGCCGCGCTGATCGATTCCGCCCCACCCCTTCCCGCACCCGATCCAGGCGCGGCGGCCGTCCCGTCCGGCGCTCCGCTCGTGGATCTCACCGGACAGCAGCTGGCCGAGCTCGAGGCCGCACTCGGCGAGGGGCCCGACCGCATCCATGACGACGCACCTCACGAGGGAGAACAGCGATGAGCAGGATCGAGGACGTCTGGCCGTTGTCGCCGCTGCAGGAGGGCATGCTCTTCCACGCGGCCCTCGGCGCGCCGGACGAAGGCGCCGACGTCTACACCGTGCAGACGGCTTTGGAGATCGACGGCCCGCTGAACGCGGAGCGTCTGCGTGAAACGTGGCAGGCCATGGTGGCCCGGCACGCCGCCCTGCGGGCCTGCTTCCGCTATGTGAGCGGGGCGCAGCTCGTCCAGGTCGTGGCGCGCGAGGTCAAGATCCCGTGGCGCGAGAGCGACGTCGAGGGCGCGGACGAGCCCGAGCGGGCCGCCGACCGGGTCGCCCGCGAGGAGCTGGACCGGCGGCTCGATCTGAGCGTCGCCCCGCTGTTACGGCTGGCGCTGATCCGCTTCGGCGCTGAGCGGCATCGGCTGGTCATCACCAACCATCACGTGCTGCTCGACGGATGGTCGATGCCGATCATCCTCGGCGAGATGGCCATGATCTACCGGGCCGGCGGCGACGCCTCAGGATTGCCGCCGGCCGCCTCCTACCGTGACTATCTCGACTGGCTCTCCCGGCAGGACAAGAACGCGGCCAGGGCCGCGTGGGCGGAGGAGTTCGCCGGCGCCGCCGAGCCGACGCTGGTGGCGCCGGTGGATCGCGGCCGCGTCCCGCACAGTGACACCGTCGTCACCCACCTGCCTGGCGAGCTCACCGCTTCGCTGTCCACGCTGGCGCGCGGTCTTGAGCTGACCGTGAACACCGTCGTCCAGGGCGCCTGGGCGATGCTGCTGGCGCAGCTCGCCGGACGTACCGACGTGGTGTTCGGCGCGACCACCTCCGGGCGCCCGGCGGATCTGCCCGGGGTGGAGCAGATGGTCGGCATGCTGCTGGGCACGGTGCCGGTGCGGGTCGGGCTGCGCGGCGCCACCCCGATCGCGCAGCTGCTCAGGGACCTGCAGGGACGGCAGACGGCGCTGATGGACCATCAGCATCTGGGACTCGCGGAGGTCCAGCGGGTCGCCGGCCCTGGCGCGGACTTCGACACGCTCGTGGTCTTCGAGAACTTCCCGCACGACGGCCTGGAACCGAGCCCGGCGCGACAGGACGACGTCGTCTTCCGCCCCTCCGCCACCGGCAGGAACACCTCCCACTATCCGCTGACGCTGGTGGCCGCGCCGGGCGAGCGGATGCTCGTGCGGCTGGAGTACCAGACCGGGATCGTCGATCGCGGGACGGCGATCTCGCTGCTCGACCGGTTCGTCGCCATGCTGGAGCGGATCGTCGCCGATCCGGCGGCACCGGTCGCCCGCCTGGACACCGCCGGGCATCTGCCGGGCGGCGCGCCGGTGCCCGAGCGGATCCGCAGGCGGGCGGAGATCCAGCCGGAAGAGGTCGCGGTGAGCGACGGGACGCGCCGGCTGACCTACGCCGAGCTGGAGCGGGAGTCCGGCCGGCTGGCCGGCCACCTGGCCGGGCTGGGCGTGACCCGCGGCGACCGCGTCGGCGTGGTGATGGAGCGGAACGCCGACCTGCTCGTCACGTTCCTGGGCGTGTGGCGGGCCGGGGCGGCCTTCGTCCCGATCGACGCCGGCTATCCCGCGGACCGGATCGCCCTGCTGCTGCGGGATTCCGGCGCTTCCGTGGTGATCGGCACCCGGGACGCCCGCGACGTCCTGCCGCCGGGGAATGACGTCTTGATCATCGACACCCCGCAGGCGCGGGCGGCGGTGGCGGCCGCCGAGCCGGTGACGGTACCGGTCGGGCCGGACGACCTGGCGTACGTGATGTACACCTCGGGATCGACCGGCGTCCCGAAGGGCGTGGCGGTCCCGCACGGCGCCGTGGCCGCCCTGGTCGCCGATCCGGGCTGGTCGCTGGGCCCGGGCGACCAGGTGCTCATGCACGCCTCGCACGCCTTCGACGCGTCGCTGTACGAGACGTGGGTGCCGCTGGCCGCCGGCGCCCAGGTGGTGATCGCGGAGCCGGGCCCGGTGGACGCCGCCCGGCTGCGCGCCGCGGTGGCCGGCGGCGTGACCGCCGCGCACCTCACCGCCGGGGTGTTCCGCGTGCTCGCCGAGACCGCGCCGGAATGCTTCACGGGCCTGCGTGAGCTGCTGACCGGCGGCGACGTGGTGCCGCCCGGTGCGGTCGCCCAGCTGCGGCGGACCTGCCCCGAGGTCAGGCTCCGGCACCTGTACGGCCCGACGGAGACGACGCTCTGCGCCACCTGGCAGGTGATCGAGCCGGGCGCACCGGTGGGGGACACGCTGCCGATCGGGCGTCCGCTCGCGGGCCGCAGGGCGTACGTGCTGGATGCGTTCCTGCGGCCGGTGCCGCAGGGCTTCACCGGTGAGCTCTACCTGGCCGGAGCCGGGCTCGCCCGCGGCTACCTGGGCCGGGCGGCCGCGAGCGCCGAGCGTTTCGTGGCGGTGCCCGGCTCGCTGCCCGGTGCGTCCGCGGGCGAGCGGATGTACCGGACCGGGGATCTGGCCAGGGTGACGGCAGGTGGCGAGCTGGTCTTCCGCGGCCGCGCCGACGACCAGCTGAAGATCCGCGGCTACCGGGTGGAACCGGGCGAGGTCGAGGCCGCGCTCACCGCCGAGCCCGCGGTCGCCGAGGCGCTCGTCCTCGCCAGGGAGGACACGCTCGGCGAGCACCGCCTGGTCGGGTACGTCGTGCCGGCCGGGGGCGAGGTGCCCGTCGAGGAGATCCGGGGCAGGCTCGCGGAGCGTCTTCCCGCGCACCTGGTCCCGTCGGCGATCGTCGTGGTCGCGGCCTGGCCGGTCACCGCGCACGGCAAGGTCGACCGGCGGGCGCTGCCGGCCCCAGGCCCCGGCGAGCGGGCCGCCGGGCGCGACCCCGTCGGCGAGGTCGAGGAACGGCTGTGCGCGCTGTTCGGCGACACACTCGGCGTGGCCGACGTCGGCGTCGCGGACAATTTCCTGGAGCTGGGCGGCACCTCCACGCTGGCCATGCGCCTGGTCGCGCGGATCCGCGAGGAGTTCGGCGCCGAGCTGCCGATCCGGCAGCTGTTCTCGACCCCGACCCCCGCCGGTCTGGCGCGGGCGATGGCCGCCAAGTCGCGTCCGGTGCTCGGGCCCGGACGGCGCGCCGACCTCGGCCAGGACGGCCCGCTGCCGGTCACGGCGCGGCAGCGCCGCATGTGGCTGCTCTCCAGGATCGGCGACGAGGCCGAGGGACTGCACGTGCGCGCCGCCCTGCGGTTGCACGGCCGGCTCGACCGCGACGCCCTCGCGGGAGCGCTGGGCGATGTCGGCGGACGGCACGAGATCCTGCGGACCCGGTTCCCCGGCTCGCGGCGGGACGTGCGTCAGGAGATCCTGGACGCCGAGACCGGCCGCCCGCCGCTGGAGATCCACCCCGCCACCGAGGACGACCTGCCCGGACTGCTGGCCGACCGGGCCGGGCGTCCCTTCGACCTGACCGGCGAGGTGCCCTGGCGCGCGCACCTGTTCTCGCTCACCGACCGGGAGCAGGTCCTGCTGCTGGTGGCACACCGGATCGCCGCCGACGAGGAGTCGGTGGACGTCCTGATCCGCGACCTGGCCGCGGCGTACGGCGCCCGCAGGGAAGGACGGATCCCGGAGCGGGCCCCGCTGGCTCTGCAGTTCGCCGACTACGCGCTCTGGGAGCGTGAACTGCTGGCCGGAGCGGACGAGCGGGACAGCCTGATCTGGGACCAGATCGAGTTCTGGCGGGAGAAGCTGGCCGGCGGCGACGCCGATCCGGCGGACACGGGCTCGCCGCTGACCGGACGGACCCGGCCGATGCTGCCGTCGCGCCGGGCCGGCTCGGTGCCGCTGCTGCTGCCCGCCGGCTCCCACGCCCGGCTCCTGGAGGCGGCGCGGTCGGCCGGCGGGACCATGTTCACCGCCGTGCACGCCGCGCTGGCCATGCTGCTGTCGCGCCTGGCCGGGAGCAGGTCGGTCACGATCGGCACCCGGCTGCCGCGCGATGAGGAACAGACCGGCCTGGTGCCCATGGTCGGGCCGTTCTCGCGCTGGCTCGCCCTGCCCGCCGACCTGTCGGGGGACCCCGCCTTCACCGAACTGCTCGGCCGGGTGCGGGACGTGGGCGAGGACGCCCACCGCCATCAGGACCTGCCGTTCGAACGGCTCGCCGAGCTGGTGGAGCCGGTCCCGTCGATCACGCGTCACCCGATCTTCCAGGTGGCGCTCCAGCTCGACGAGGACGACATCCGGCCGGAGGAGTCCTGGGGGCTGCCCGGGCTGCGGACGTCGCTGACGCCGATGCCCGAGGAGGCGATGGAGCTCGATCTCTGGGTCAAGCTCCTCGACCGCCGTACGGACGAGGGAGACGCGGACGGCCTGGTGGGCTCCCTCGTCTACGCCGAGGACCGCTTCGACCGGGCCACCGCAGAGGCGCTCGCCCAGCGGCTCGTCGGCCTGCTCGAACAGGTCGCCGCCGCACCGGAGGCCCGCTTGTCGCAGGTCGACGTGCCCGGCGCGGAACGGCACGCCGAGCCGGACGCGGCCGGCACGCAACCGGCCAGACGCTGGACGGCCGCCGCGAGCTCACGGACGCAGGAGCTGGAGATGCTCCTGCCCATGCGGGCGAGCGGCGCGGGAGCGGGGAACGGCCGGAGCCCCTTGTTCTGCGTGCACCCCAGCACCGGCCTGAGCTGGGCCTACACCCCGCTGCTCAGGCACCTGCCGGCGGACGTCCCCGTCTACGGCATCCAGGCACGCGGCATCGCCAGGGAGGAGCCGTTGCCGCGCAGCGTCGAGGAGATGGCGGCCGACTACGTCGAGCTGATCCGCGGCGTCCAGCCGTCCGGGCCCTACCGGCTGCTCGGCTGGTCCTTCGGCGGCCGGGTCGCGCAGGCGATGGCGACCCGGCTGGAGGAGGAGGGGGCCGAGGTGAGCCTGCTCGCGCTGCTCGACGCCTATCCCGGATCCGTGGGCCGGTCGCCGCGCGATGCTCTCGACGGACAGGCGGCCGACCGTCCCGCCGGCGACGACGCGCACGCGCTCGCCGAGCACCTGGGCGCGGCACTCGGCGCCGAGGTGCGGGCCCGGCTGCGCCGGGTGATGGGCAACATGGGGGAGATCTCGCAGAACTTCCGGCCGCGCCCGTCGCGCGGGGATCTGCTGCTGTTCGCGGCCACCGCCGGCCGGTCCGCCGGATCGGCGGAGGAAGGCTGGGAACCGCTGGTGGGCGGCGCGGTCGAGACGCACCGCGTCGCCGCCGACCACTACACGATGCTGGAGCCGGCGTCGCTCGCCGAGATCGGACGCGTCGTCGCCCAGAAGATCGAGAGATGAGGAGAACACCATGACCAATCCGTTCGATGACGCTGAAGGCACCTTCTACGTGCTGGTCAACGACGAGGGACAGCACTCCCTGTGGCCCGCCTTCGCCGAGATCCCCCATGGATGGACGGCGGTGTACGGCGAGAGCGGCAGGCAGGAGTGCCTGCGGTACGTCGAGGAGCACTGGACCGACATGCGGCCCAAGAGCCTGGTCGCACAGATGGACGGGCGTTCGCCGGACGCCCGTACGTGAGTCGGCACCGGCGTGGCGCGGCACGGCGACGTGCGGTCCAAGTGCGCGCCATCGCCGGTTGGACACCTTGAGTGTGGGGGGATCCCCACGGAAGGCATGGCACCATGGTCGCGCCGGAGCACAGAGTCCTGCATTTGAGAGACCGACTTGATCCGGCCGCCGAGCTGAAGCGGTTGCTCGAAAGGGGTCCGCTGGTCCGGACCCCTGCCGAGGACGGGTCGGCGGTTCACTGGTTCGCCCTGGGATACGACGTGGTACGCGAGGTCCTGGGTTCGGACAAATTCGACAAGCGTGTGATCGGAACGCATTTCAACCATCAGGAGATGGCCCTGCCGGGCAACCTCCTGCAGCTCGACCCGCCGGAGCACACCCGGTTACGGCGGATGGTGGCGCCCGCCTACAGCGTCCGCCGGATGCAGGCGCTGGAGCCGCGGGTCCAGGCGATCGTCGACGACCACCTGGACACGATGGAGAGCACGGGCCCGCCCGTCGACTTCCTCAAGGACGTGGCGGCGCCCATCGCCTCCCGCGTCGCCTGCGAGTTCCTCGGCATCCCCCTCGACGATCGCGGCGAGCTGATCCGGCTCACCGCGCATCGGGGCGGCAAGCGGCGGCGCGTTCTCAACGGGCACGCGTACCTGGCCTACATGCGGGAGCTGGCGGCCCGCCTCCGCCGCGACCCCGGGGAGGGGATGCTCGGGGTGGTGGCACGCGATCACGGCGCCGACATCTCCGACGAGGAGCTCGCCGGGCTCTGCGCGGTCGTCATGAACTCCAGCGTCGAGCAGACCGAGAGCTGCCTGGCGGCCGGGACACTGCTCCTCCTGGAACATCCCGAGCAGTTCGCCCTGCTGCGGGAGCGGCCCGAACTGGGCGAGCAGGCGGTCGAGGAGATCGTCCGGTACCTGTCCGTCTTCGAGGGGCTCGACCCGCGCACGGCCGTCGAGGACGTCGAGATCGCCGGCCAGGTGATCAAGAAGGGCGAGGCGGTGTTCTGCTCCCTGCTGGCCGCCAACCGGGCGGACCCGGACGCCGACGGGTTCGACATCACCAGGAAGGAGTCCAGGCACGTGGCCTTCGGCCACGGCATCCATCACTGCCTCGGCGCGCCGCTGGCGCGCATGGAGCTGCGGATCGCCTTCACGACGCTGGTGCGGCGCTTCCCCTCCCTGCGGACGGCCGTGCCGTTGGAGGAGATCCGCTTCCGCCCGCCCAGCTCGAACGTCTTCACGCTGCTCGAGCTGCCGCTGGCCTGGTGAACGGCGCCGTCCCGATGACCGGCGCGCACGGAAAGTTGCCGGAAAACCTCTGCGAAGGAGCTGTGATGACGGATTTGACGCCGGGCTTTGTGGTCGACGAGGCGACACAGGTGGTGACCCCGGAACCGGACTTCATCATCACCAGGAAGCACCTGGAACCGACGGACAGCCTGCGGGCGCTGCGGCGGAGAGGACCGCTGCTGAAGATCAACGGCCACGCCCTCGGCTCGCTGGACGTGGACGGGACGGCCTACATCTGGCTGGCCACCGGGTACGAAGTGGTGCGGCGGATCCTCGGCGACCACGAGAACTTCAGCACCCGCCGCCGCCTGACCGCCGGCGAGCCCATCGACGGCGCCGGCGTGACCCCGGTCAAGGAGCTCGTCGGGCACCTGATGAACCTCGACCCGCCCGAGCACACGCGGCTCAGGCGGATGCTGACGCCGGAGTTCACGCTGCGCCGCATCCGGCGGCTCGAACCGGTGATCAGCGAGATCATCGAGGATCACCTGAACCTCATCGAGGACGCAGGACCGCCCGCCGACCTGCAGAGCATGTACGCCGAGCCGGTCGGCGGGGCGACGCTCTGCGAGCTGATCGGGGTGCCGCGCGACGACCGCGCCGAGTTCCTCCGCCGCTGCGGCCTGCACCTCGACATGAGCCGCGGCAGCAGGCGGCGCGCGGCCGACAGCATGGCCTTCAACGGCTATCTCGACCATCTGATCGGGCTTCAGCGCAAGCAGCCCGACGAGGGCTTCATCGGCATGCTGGTGCGCGAGCACGGCGACGACGTCACCGACGACGAGCTGCGTGGCATGATCACCGTGGTGCTCCTCGCCGGCCTGGACAACATCTCGGGGATGCTCGGGCTCGGGGTGCTGGCGCTGCTGGAGCACCCGGAGCAGATCCCGGTCATCTTCGAGGATCGGACCGTCACGGACCGGGCGATCGACGAGCTGACGCGCTACCTGTCGATCACCTTCCAGCCGACGCCGCGGATGGCGCTGAAGGACGTGGTCGTGGACGGACAGACGATCAAGGCCGGCGAGATCGTCGTCTGCTCGCTGCCCATGGCCAACCGCGACGAGGCCCTCATCTCCGATCCCGACGTCCTGGACCTCAGGAGGCAGATCGCCGGGCATGTCGGCTTCGGGCACGGCGTGCACCACTGCCTGGGCTCGGCGATCTCCCGGGTGGTGCTGCGCCTGGCCTACCAGGCGCTCTGGCGGCGCTTCCCGGACCTGCGGCTGGCCGTGCCCGCGGCGGACATCGTGTTCCGCCAGGCGATCACCCACGGGGCGAAGCGGCTCCCGGTCACCTGGGGGCCGCCTCCATCCGCGACCTGACGAGCGCGGCGAGCCTGGACACGCCCTCCTCGATCAGCTCCGGGGTGAGCAGACTGATCGACAGCCGCAGCTGGTCGAGGCCGCCGCCCGCGTCGAGGCCGCCGTAGAAGTGGTGCATCGGGGTGAACAGGACGCCGAAGTCCCTGGCCGCTCGTTCGAGCAGCGCGTCGTCGACGGTGAACGGCACTGTGACGGTGATGAAGAACCCGCCGGTGGGGGAGTTCCAGGTGACCCCTGGGCAGTCGCCGAGCCGGCGGGTGAGCGCGTCCAGCGTGTGGGTGAGGTTGCGCCGGTAGACGGCGGCCTCCCTGGCGTTGGCCCGGACGAGGCTGTGCTCGTGCAGCAGCAGCTTCCCGCCGATCACCGCCTGGGCGATGGGGGAGGTGTTCACCGTGAGCATGCCCTTGAGCTTGGACAGCGCGTCGGCGAACCCGCCGGCGTCAGGACCGCCCGGGGTCAGCCGCTGGTCCGCGACGACGTATCCGACGCGGGCGCCGGGCATGCCGGACTTGGCGAAGGAGCCGAGGTACACGACGTGTCCGGCCTGGTCCAGCGCCTTGAGCGCCGGGAGCCGTTCCTCGCCGAACAGCCCGTAGGCGTTGTCCTCCAGCAACAGCAGGCCGGTCGACTCGGCGATCTCCAGCAGCCGGTGCCGGGTGGCCAGATCCAGGCTGACGCCGGTGGGGTTGGCGAAGTTCGGCGTCAGGTAGCAGCCCCGGACGCGCAGCCCCTGTTCCCTGGCGAGCTTCACCTGTTCGAGGAGGTGGTCGAGGTCGATGCCGTGCTCGGTCGAGCGCACGGGCCACACCGGCATCTCGGCCAGCAGCGCCGCGCCGGTGACTCCGACGTAGGTGGGGGTGGGCGCCAGCAGCACGTCACGCTCGCTCGCCCGGAGCGCCCGCAGCACCAGGAAGATCCCCTCCTGGAAACCCACCGTGACCACCACGGAGGCCGGGTCGACGTGGATGTCCTCGTCCTCGGCCAGGTGGCGGGCGATGAGATCGCCGATCACGCCCTTGGTCGTGCCGTACTGGAAGAGGGCGCGGGTGATCCCGGCGTCGTCCATGCCCCGATCGCGCCGCAAATGGTCACAGAAGGCGTCGAGGTATTCGTGTATCAGCTTGACGTCGAAGAATTCCTCGTACGGTCGCCCCGCCGCCATGGAAATGGCTCGGGGATACTTGTCGGCGATCTCGTTCAGCAAATTCATCGACGCGATCGAGGGGTCGGTGAGTGAATTGTGCAGCGTTTCCCTGCTCAATTCTACGGAAAATGATTGGGTGTCCATGGTGCCTGAGAATCCACTCCGGGAGTTCGCGCTGTCAACGCCGGCCTATTGACGGTGGTCGCCGCAATCCCATGAATGGAAAACAAATCCGCTACTGCCGCGAAGGGTGAGATCCATGGCCGTGACACAGGCCCATCAGGTACTCAGAAGCAAGCTCAGGACATGGGGGTGGATGTACCGATGACGGCCTTGGCCCCGTACTTCGCACCCGCCGTGTCGACCGGGATCACCGCGATCGCGGGCGTGGGCACCGCCACCACCAGCACCTCCTACACCCAGAGCGAGCTGCTGGAACTCCTCGGCGTCGAAGACCCGAAGATCAGATCTCTCTTCATGAACAGCGCCATCGAGCGACGGCATCTCACGCTCCCCCCGCCGGACGCCGCTGGTGGCCGCACCGCTGAATCGCAGGGCGACCTGCTGGAAAAGCACAAGCGGGTCGCCGTCGAAATGGGCTGCGAGGCCTTGGAAGCCTGCCTGAAATCGGTCGGGGCGACCCTCGCCGACCTGCGTCACCTGTGCTGCGTCACCTCGACGGGATTTCTCACCCCGGGACTGTCCGCCCTGATCATCCGTGAGCTGGGCATCGACCCCCACTGCAGCCGCGCCGACATCGTCGGCATGGGCTGCAACGCCGGCCTGAACGCGCTGGGGGTGGTCTCCGGCTGGTCCGCCGCCCATCCGGGCGAGCTGGGCGTGGTGCTGTGCAGCGAGGCGTGCTCCGCCGCCTACGCCCTCGACGGCACGATGCGAACCGCCGTGGTGAACAGCCTGTTCGGCGACGGGGCCGCGGCCCTCGCGGTGGTCGCCGGCGACGGGTCCGTCCCCGGGCCTCGGGTGCTGGGGTTCGAAAGCCTGATCATCACCGACGCGGTCGACGCGATGCGCTATGACTGGGATTCCGACGGGGGCCGCTTCAGCTTCTTCCTCGACCCGCAGATCCCCTACGTGGTGGGTGCGCACGCCGAGCTCGTCGTCGACCGCCTGCTGTCCGGCGCGGGCCTGCGGCGCTCGGACATCGCCCATTGGCTGGTGCACTCCGGCGGCAAGAAGGTCATCGATGCGATCGTCATCAATCTCGGCCTGACCAGGCACGACGTCCGGCACACCACCGGGGTGCTGCGCGACTACGGCAACCTGTCCAGCGGTTCCTTCCTCTTCTCCTACGAGCGGCTGGCCGAGGAAGGCGTGGCTCGCCCGGGGGACTACGGCGTGATGATGACCATGGGGCCGGGCTCCACGATCGAGACGGCGTTGATCCAATGGTGACCCGGGGGACGGACGACGCACTGACGCTGCGGGTCGACGGCGGCCTGCCGCTGACCGCCGCCGCCATCCGGGAGCTGGACGCCCTGTGCGACCGGGCCGAGGCCGACGTCCAGCCCGATGGGCGGGCGTCCGGCCCGGTCACGGTCGAGGTCACGGGCGTCCCGCCGGCCGGCTGGACGGCGGAGCTGACCGTCGGCCTGGTGAACAAGTGGGAACGGGCGGTTCGCCGCTTCGAGCGGCTCGGCCGGCTCACCGCGGCCGTGGTGCACGGCGACTGCGCGGGCACGGCCCTGGACGTTCTGCTCGCCGCCGACGTCCGGATCGCCGCCCCGAAGACCCGGCTGCTGCTCCCGACCGGGAACGACGCCACCTGGCCGGGCATGGCCGTGCACCGGCTGGCCCAGCAGGCGGGCTCGGCAGGCATCCGGCGGGCGGTCCTGCTCGGCACGCCGATCGGGGCGAGCCGGGCGCTCGCGCTCGGGCTGCTGGACGAGGTGCGCGAGGACCCCGCCGTGGCGCTCGCGGCGCTCGCGGAGGCCGACCGCGCCATGGCCGTTTCGGAGATCGCGATCCGGCGGCGGCTGATCCTCGACGCCGTCTCGACCGGCTTCGAGGAGGCCCTCGGCGCGCACCTGGCCGCGGCGGACCGCTTCCTCAGAAGGGAGGCCACCCCGTGAGGCCGGCCTTCTCAGCAGGGAGGCCACCCGTGACCGCCGACGTCCTCGGACGGGAGGCCACGCCGTGACCGCCGACCTGGACCTCCCGGCCTTCCTGACCGACCTGGAACAGGACGCCAGGCAGCTGGACCGCCTCCTCACCGCCATGCCGGCGCCGACCCTGCGGACCTCGGCGCAGCGCGCGACCGCCGCCGCGGCGCTGGACGCCATCAGGGAACGGCGCAGCCGGATCATGGCGGCGCACGCGGCGGCGATCTACGACCGTCTCACCGACGGCCGGACCCGGTATCTGCGCATCGACGAGCTCCTCGCCGCCGCCGCGGCCGGCTGCCCGGGGCTGGTGCCCCTGGAGACGCAGATGGCGGCGGAGTCCACCAGGGAACAGGCGGACAAGGAGGGGTACGAGATCGACCAGGCGATCTTCCTGCGCGGCGTCCTGCGCTCCCCGCTCGCCGCCGCGCACCTGCTGGACGCCATGCTCCGCCCCACCCCCCGCGCCCTGGACCTGCTGCCCGGATTCGTCCGGACGGGGATCGCGGAGATGGAGGCGGTCCGGGTGGAGCGCCGTGACGGGGTGGCGCACCTGACCCTGTGCCGGGACGACTGCCTGAACGCCGAGGACGAGCGCCAGGTCGACGACCTGGAAACGGCGGTCGACCTGGTGCTGCTCGACCCGTCCGCGCGGGTGGGAGTGCTGCGCGGCGGGCCGATGAGCCACCCCAGGTATGCCGGTCGGCGGGTGTTCTGCGCGGGCATCAACCTGAAGAAGCTCAGCTCGGGCGACATCCCGCTGGTGGACTTCCTGCTGCGGCGGGAGCTGGGGTACATCCACAAGCTCGTCCGCGGCGTGCTCGTCGGGGATTCGTGGCGCTCTCCCTACCTCGACAAGCCGTGGGTGGGGGCCGTCGACGCCTTCGCCATCGGCGGCGGGGCTCAGCTCCTGCTCGTTCTCGATCACGTGCTGGCGGCGTCGGACTCCTACCTCAGCCTTCCCGCGGCCAAGGAGGGCATCGTCCCGGGGGTCGCGAACCTCCGGCTCACCCGATTCACCGGGCCCCGGCTGGCCCGGCAGATGATCCTCGGCGGCCGGCCGATCAAGGCGACCGAGCCCGAGGCCAGGCTGCTGGTGGACGAGGTCGTCGCGCCGGAGGACATGGACGAGGCGATCGCGCGGGCCGTGGAGCGGCTCGGCGGCGAAGCCGTGCCGGCCAACCGGCGCATGCTCAACCTGGCCGAGGAATCGCCCGCGGAGTTCGCCCGCTACCTGGCCGAGTTCGCGCTGCAGCAGGCACTGCGCGTGCACGACGCCGACGTGATCGGCAACGCCGGCGCCTTCGCGCGGCGGCGGGGAACGGCATGAGCGTGGGCGCCGGCCGCCGTTTCGAGCGGGTGCGTTACGACAAGCGGGACCACATCGCCTGGGTGACCATGGATCGGCCCGAGGTGCTGAACGCCATGGACCGGCGGATGCACGAGGAGCTCGCCGAGGTGTGGGACGACGTCGAGGCCGACGACGAGATCAGGGCGGCCGTGCTGACCGGCGCGGGAGAGCGGGCGTTCTCCGTCGGCGAGGACCTCAAGGAGCGGGCCCGGCTGGCCGAGGCGGGGCCGCTGCCCACGACGTTCGGCAGCCGCGGCCGACCGGGTCACCCCCGGCTGACCGACCGGTTCTCCCTGTCGAAACCGGTGGTCGCCCGGGTGCACGGGTACGCGTTGGGCGGCGGCTTCGAGCTGGTGCTGGCCTGCGACATCGCCGTCGTCTCCACCGAGGCGGTCTTCGCACTGCCCGAGGCGCGGCTCGGCCTGGTGCCCGGGGCGGGCGGGGTGTTCCGGCTGCCGCGCCAGCTGCCGCAGAAGGTGGCGCTGGGGCATCTGCTGACCGGCCGCCGCCTGGATGCCGCGACGGCGCTGAAGTACGGGCTGGTCAACGAGGTCGTGCCGGTGGCGGAGCTGGACGGATGCGTGGCCGGTTGGGTGGCCGACCTGCTCCGCGCGGCGCCGCTGTCGCTCCGGGCGATCAAGCAGGCGGCGATGCGCTCGCTCGACCTGCCGCTGGAGGAGGCGTTCACCGCTTCGTACCCGTGGGAGGAGCGGCGCCGGCACAGCCTGGACAGCGTCGAGGGGGTCCGCGCCTTCGCCGAGAAGCGCGACCCCGTCTGGACGAGCCGATGAGGGAGTGTCCACGCCGCCCGCTGTCGCGGGCGGGCGTGGCCGTGCAGGGTTTGACACAGAAGATCACCGAGGAGCAGCGAGGAGCGACGAAATGGCTTTCGAAGACTTCGACGTGGTGGTGGCCGGCGGCGGGCCGGCCGGATCGACGCTGGCGGCGCTGACCGCCATGCGCGGGCACAAGGTGCTGGTGCTGGAGAAGGAGCATTTCCCCCGCTACCAGATCGGCGAGTCGCTGTTGCCCAGCACCGTGCACGGCGTCTGCCGGCTGCTCGGGCTCACCGACGAGCTCGCCGAGGCCGGCTTCCAGGTGAAGCGCGGCGGCACCTTCCGCTGGGGGGCGACGCCCGAGCCCTGGACCTTCTCCTTCTCCGTCTCGCCGCACATCTCCGGGCCGACCTCCTACGCCTACCAGGTGGAACGCTCCCGGTTCGATGAGCTCATGCTGAACAACGCCCGCAGGAAGGGCGCCGTGGTCCGTGAGGGGTGCTCGGTGACCGCGGTGATCGAAGGGGAGGAGGGGCGGGCGTCCGGGGTCAAATACACCGACGCCGACGGCGCCGAGCACGAGGTGCGGGCGCAGTTCGTGGTCGACGCCTCGGGGAACAGGAGCCGTCTCCACGCCAAGGTCGGCGGGGAGCGGAAGTACTCCGACTTCTTCCGCAGCCTGGCGCTCTTCGGCTACTTCGAGGGCGGGAAGCGGCTGCCCGCCCCACACTCGGGCAACATCCTCAGCGTCGCCTTCGACTCCGGCTGGTTCTGGTACATCCCGCTGAGCCCCACGCTGACCAGCGTCGGCGCCGTGGTCCGGCGGGAGCTGGCGGAGAGGATCCAGGGCGATCGGGAGCAGGCCATGGCCGCTCTCATCGCCGAGTGCCCCCTGATCTCGGAGTATCTGGCGGACGCGACCCGGGTGACCTCCGGCCAGTACGGCGAGCTGCGCATCCGCAAGGACTACTCCTATCACCAGACCTCCTTCTGGCGGCCCGGCATGATCCTGATCGGGGACGCCGCCTGCTTCGTCGACCCGGTCTTCTCCTCCGGCGTGCACCTGGCCACGTACAGCGGGTTGCTCGCCGCCCGCTCCATCAACAGCGTCCTGTCCGGCGACCTGGACGAGAAGGCCGCGCTGACGGAGTTCGAGGCGCGCTACCGGCGCGAGTACGGGGTCTTCTACGAGTTCCTGGTCTCCTTCTACGAGATGCACCGGGACGAGGAGTCGTACTTCTGGCAGGCGAAGAAGGTCACCCGCAACGACCACACCGAGCTCGAATCGTTCGTCGATCTGGTGGGCGGCGTGTCGTCCGGCGAGCAGGCCCTGGCGACGGGCTCGACGACCGGCCGGCTGCGGTCACGGTCGGCCGAGTTCGAAGCCGCCGTGGCGGCGGTCGCCGACAGCGACGACGGCAACATGGTGCCGATGTTCAAGTCCACCGTGGTCAAGCAGGTGATGGCCGAGGGCGGCCAGGTCCAGATGAGGGCGACGCTCGGCGAGGACGCGGAGCCGGAGGTGCCGGTGTTCCCAGGGGGCCTGGTGGCTTCGCCGGACGGGATGTCCTGGGTGCCGTACAGGCCCGCATGAACGGGCCCGCTCCCGCGATCGCGGCCGGCCCCCTCCTGCTCTTCCTGCTCCAGCTCGGCGCCCTGCTGGCGGTGGCGCTGCTGCTGGGCCGCGCGGCGGTGGCGCTGCGGATGCCGGCGGTGGTGGGCGAGCTCGCCGCCGGCCTGGTTCTCGGCCCGCTGGGATGGCTGTTTCCGCCGGATCCGGCCCAGTTCCACCTGGTCGACGCCGTCGCGCAGGTCGGGGTGCTGCTGCTGGTCGGCGTGACCGGCGCGCACCTGGACCTGCGGCTGATCCGCCGGCAGGGCACGACGATCGCCCGGCTGAGCGCGTTCGGGCTGGTCATACCGCTGGCCATGGGGGTCGCGGCCGGGCTGATGCTGCCGGTCTCGATCCGCGGGCCCGCCGATGCGACCGTGTTCGCGCTCTTCCTCGGCGTGGCCATGTGCGTCAGCGCCATCCCGGTGATCGCCAAGACGCTCCACGACATGAACCTGCTGCACCGCAACGTCGGGCAGCTGACGCTCACGGCCGGCATGATCGACGACGCGTTCGGCTGGCTGATGCTGTCGGTGGTGTCGGGGATGGCCACATTCGGGGTGCGCGCGGGGAGCGTGGCGGCCTCCGTGGCGGCCCTGGCCGGGGTGCTGCTGGTCGCCGTGGTGGCCGGCCGGCCCCTGGTGCGTGCCACGTTCTGGCTGACCGGCAGGTACCAGGACAGCTCGCCCACGATCATCGCGACCGTGGTGATCGTGCTGCTGTCCGCGGCGGGGACGCACGTGCTCGGCATGGAGCCGGTCCTCGGCGCGTTCGTCGCCGGCCTGCTGATCAGCGCCGCGGCGCCGGACCCGGCCAGGCTCGCGCCGCTGCGGACGGTGGTGCTGGGGCTGCTGGCGCCGCTCTACTTCGCCACCGTCGGGCTGCGCATGGACCTGGCCGCGCTGATGCGGCCGGAGGTGCTCTGGGTCGCGGTGGTCATGGTGTCCGTCGCGTTCGCCGGGAAGTTCCTCGGGGCCTTCCTCGGCGCCTGGACCAGCCGGATGAACCGGTGGGAGGCGCTGGCCCTGGGCGCGGGCATGAACGCCAGGGGCGTCATCCAGGTGATCGTGGCGACGGTCGGGCTGCGGCTGGGCGTCCTCACCGTGGAGATGTACACGATCATCATCCTGGTAGCCATGATCACCTCGGTGCTGGCCCCGCCCATTCTCCGCCTGGCGATGGCCCGGGTCGAGCAGACGGCCGAGGAAAAGAACCGCCGGATGGCGCAGGGCCTCGCGCCGGCCCGCGAAGAATCCTGAAACAGAAAACGACGGGTCGGCGCCGTCCAAATTAATTTCGTTCGCCGGCCATTCCGGTGTCAAAGTGACCGCCATTGACGTAAGCCTCCGCACAACGGAAATCTAGAAGAAAGGAAATCGCTGCCACGGAGGCTGAAAATGACTTCGGACTCGCCATTCTCCGACCTTTCGATCGACTATCTGGAAATGTATGTCGGCAACCTCGAGGTGGAAGCCTTCACCTGGGTGGACAAGTACGGATTCACCGTCGTCGGCATGGGCGATTCCGCGGATCACCGCAGCGTCGCACTGCGGAACGGGCCGGTGCTCCTGGTCATCACCGAGGCGATCTCGGACCGGCACCCCGCCGCCGCCTACGTGCAGACCCACGGCGCCGGCGTGGCCGACGTCGCTCTGCGCACGCGGGACGTCCGCGCCGTCTTCGAGGCCGCCGTGGCGGCGGGCGCGACCCCGGTGCACGAGCCGGCCCAGCACACCCCGGCGGGAGGTGCCGGGGGCGGGCTCGTCACCGCGACGATCGAGGGGTTCGGTGACGTCGTCCACACCCTGGTCCAGCGCGCTCCAGGGGACGAACCCGGCCTGCCGCCCGGGTTCGTCCCCTCGCCGCGCTCACCCGGCGGCGGCGCGGGTGAGACCGCGCTGCTCGCGATAGACCATCTCGCCATCTGCCTTCCCGCCGGCGACCTGCGCCGTACCGTGGATCACTACGTCCGGACCCTCGGCTTCCGCGACATCTTCCAGGAGCGCATCGTGGTGGGGGCGCAGGCGATGGAGTCCCAGGTGGTGCAGAGCAGGTCCGGAGGGGTGACGCTGACGCTGATCGAGCCCGACCCGGAGACCGAGCCGGGCCAGATCGACGACTTCCTCAAGGGCCACCACGGTCCCGGGGTGCAGCACGTGGCGTTCGCCAGCGACGATGCGGTCCGCACGGTGCGCGACCTGGCGGCGCGGGGGGTCGGCTTCCTCACCACCCCGGACACCTACTACGACCTGCTCGCGCAGCGGATCTCCCCCAAGACGCACCCGCTGCAGGATCTGCGGGAGACCGGCCTGCTGATCGACGAGGATCACGGCGGCCAGCTGTTCCAGATCTTCACCCGTTCCATGCATCCGCGCCGCACCCTGTTCTTCGAGATCATCGAGAGACAGGGCGCGGAGACCTTCGGCAGCTCCAACATCAAGGCGCTCTACGAGGCCGTGGAGCTGGAGCGGGCCGGATGACCTTGAGTTGCCTGGCCGACTACGAACGGGCCGCCCGCCGCGTGCTCTCCGCCGAGACCTGGGACTTCGTCGCGGGCGGGAGCGGTGCGGAGAGCACGCTGCGGGCGAATCTCGCCGCGTTCGAGTCGGTCTTCGTCATCCCCAGGGCGCTGCGGGACGTGGCGGCCTGCTCCACCGCTTCCAGCCTGCTCGGCGGCCAGGTGTCGATGCCCCTGGCCGCCGCCCCCATCGCCTACCAGCGGCTGCTGCACCCCGAAGGGGAGCTCGCCACGGCGCGTGCGGCGAAGACGGCCGGAATCCCGTTCGCGGTGAGCACGATGAGCAGCGTCGCGCTGGAGGAGGTCGCCGCCGTGGGGGGCACGACCTGGTTCCAGCTGTACCGGTTGCGTGACGAGCGGCGTTGCCTGGAACTGGTGGAGCGCGCCGAGGCCGCCGGCTGCCGAGCGATCATGGTCACCGTGGACATGCCGTGGATGGGCCGGCGGCTGCGGGACGTCCGCAACCGGTTCGCGCTGCCGGAGTCGGTGACGGCGGCCAACCTCGGCGGCAGGAGTGCGGCGCACCGCCGGTCGTCCGGCGAGGTCGAGGCCGCCTCGGCGGTCGCCGAGCACACGGCGCTCGAGTTCGCCCCGGTCACCTGGGCGTGGGTGGACATGCTGCGCGGGCGCACCCGGCTGCCGCTGGTGCTCAAGGGGATCCTGGACCCCGAGGACGCGCGGCGAGCGGCGGACCTGGGGATCGACGGGATCGTGGTGTCCAACCACGGAGGGCGTCAGTTGGACGGCGCGATCCCGAGCGTCGACGTGCTGCCGGAGATCGCCGCCGCGGTGGCCGGCTCCTGCGAGATCCTGCTCGACAGCGGGGTCCGCCGCGGTGAGGACATCGTCAAGGCGCTCGCCCTGGGCGCGTCGGCGGTGCTCGTCGGCCGTCCGCTCATGTACGGCCTGGCCGTCGGCGGGGAGGACGGCGCCAGGGACGTGCTGGGACTCCTCGCCGCCGAGTTCCGCGGGGCGCTGGGGCTCGCCGGTTGCGATTCGCCCCGGGAAGCACGATCGTTGCGGACGATGTCGCGCGCATTCCCGTCCGCGCGTGATTAGGGGTGGGCAGGGCCCGAAATAGGGGCGGTTCACCAGGCGTGATCAGGTCGAACGCGCGCGGTCAAATTCTGCAAGGGGTGTCTTGACTTGCGTTACGGAGTCGCGGGCCGCTGCTGTTCCGCCCGCGACTCGCGGACCAGCGGGAATAGCCGTTCGTGATCGATCGTGTGTCCTGATTTATGGACAGAGGAAAGCCTGATACCGGTCCTTTGCGCAGATCAGAGCGTTGCCACGACTCCCCTAAGATCACGAAAAATCGGATTAGGGGGTGTTTTGGTCAAGGGAGGGACATTTACGTTTTTTTGAGGTGAATGTGCGTGGGCGCCGATGGCAGGAGGTGGCATGCGCGCGACGGCAGAGAGGACACACGCACACGACGACGGGGACGGGGCCGGGAATACCGAAGGTTGCGGCGGAGTGCGGCCAGAACGGCACATGACCGGCCACGATATGAGCGGGGGCGAAACCGTGGATCCGACCAGCACGAGCATCGACAGCATGCCGATCGTCGAGGTTGACCTGGAGCGATTGTCAGGTGCGTTCTCGCCGCGCATCGCCGGCGAGAATCCGGAGCACCTGGAGGCGCTGTTGTCCGCCCAAGGGCAAATACCCCCCATCTTGGTGCACTTCCCGTCGATGCGGGTCATCGACGGCTTACATCGGTTGAGCGCGGCCCGGCTGCGGGGTCAGCGCACCATAGCGGCGCGGTTCTTCGAGGGCAGTGAGGCTGACGCGTTCGTCCTGGCGGTTCGCATGAACATCGAGCACGGACTGCCTCTCACGCTCGCCGATCGAAGGCGCGCCGCCAGGCGCATCATCGGGAGCCATCCGGAGTGGTCAGACCGGATGGTCGCCTCCGCCGCGGGCGTGTCCGCCGGGACCGTGGCGGACCTGCGCGGAAGCCGGATGGAAGGCGAGGCGCGGATCGGCAGGGACGGCCGGGTCCGGCCCCTGGACGGCACGGCCGAGCGCAGGCAGGCGGCCGAACTCATCCGCAGCGATCCCACCCTCTCGCTCAGGCAGATCGCCAGAAAGGTAGGGCTCTCCCCGGAGACGGTCCGGGACGTGCGGGGCCGGCTGGAACGTGGGGAGAGCCCCATACCGGCGGGCCGCAGGAGATCACACATCCAGCCGGTCCCGCAACCCAGCGCAGGCGATTCCGGCCGGGCGTTCCGGCTCGCCGAGGACCAGGACCGCCTGGCCATGTTGAACCGGTTGAAGGCCGATCCCGCGCTCCGGCTCACGGAGACCGGGCGAAGCCTGCTGCGCCTGCTCGCCGTGCACGCGATCCCCGGCCAGGACTGGGACCGCATCCTGATGAACGTCCCGCCGCGCTGGGGCTCCAACGTCAGCGATCTGGCACGAGCACACGCCGCGATCTGGACGGAGTTCGCCGATCGGCTGGAGGGCAGGCTCACCGGAGTCACCGGCGAGCCCGCGGCCGCGACGTCATGAACGCCGGACGTCGCCGGCGGCTCGGGTCTTCGACGTGAGCGTCGAATGACCAGGATCGGCCCTCCCCGCATCGGCCACAAGCCTTGGGGAGGGCCTTTCCGCCGCTCAGCAGGGCACGCTGTCGTCCTCGTCCGCGGAGATCGCGGCGGCGAGCCGGCCGAGGTCCTCCCTCGTCCGCACCTGTAGTTTGCGATAGATCCGGGTGAGATGCTGCTCGACCGTGCTCCGGGTGATGTAGAGGTCTTCGGCGATCTCGCGATTCGTGCGGCCCTGGGCCGCGCGTACGGCCACGCGGTGCTCGGCCTCGCTCAGCACCTCGGCCAGGCTGCCGAGGTCGCCCGCCGGGGTGTCGTCGCCGGAGCTCTCCTCGTCAGGCGGAGCCTGGTCGGCCGTGGTGGCGACGGGTTGCCCGGCAGGGTCGGCCGGCCGGGTGATCCGTTCCACCAAGTCCCTGGCCGCCGTGGACTTCATGACGGAGGCCGGGTAGGGAGTGCCGTTGCAACCGTGCCTCGGCACCCGGGCGACGAGCGCCTGGTTGAGCGCGGACAGCCGGGCCAGTTCGACGCCCGTCCTGGGGGCGGGGCCGCGTGACACGGTCGGGGCGCGCTGCTGACCGGTGCCGTCGTACGGGGCGGCCGGCCGCTCTCGCCGCGAGAGCCGGTGACACGTGTCGGTGGCGTGAGACTCGGGCAACCTCTCGTGCAGCAGCTCCGCCAGGCGGAGGCTCGCGTCGGTGGGAGCGAGGCGCCCTTCCGTCTCGGCCAGCAACGCCTTTCTGACCAGGCGTTTCGCATCCGCCGAACCCGATGCGAGCGCCAGTTCGAAGCATCTCGCCGCGGCGACGGGCGCCTCGTCGTGCAGCTGCCGCCGGCCGGCGGCGACCAGCACCCTCGCGGCCCAGTTCTCGCCGGACCAGCCCGCGGTCAGCAGGCAGGCGGCCACGTCGGTGACCGGACGGCCGGCGATGTAGAGGAGCTGCGCGGCCAGCCGATGAAGCCGGGTACGGCGGGTCGCCGGCATGCGGTCGATCACCGCGCGGCGGCCGACCTCATGCCGGAACCGGCCGCCGGAGAGCAGGCCGGCCCGCTCCAGCCGCTCGGTCACCCGCTCGGCCTGGTGCGCCTCGACGCCCGCGAGCTCGCTCACCATGCCGGTGTTGGCGTGTTCCCCCAGCACGGCGATGGCTTCGGCCACCCGGATCACCGTCGCCTCGCACCGGTGGATGCAGGCCACGACGGCGTCGCCGAAGGCGGCGCCGACCTCGAGCGAGCGCGTCTCGCCCCGCTTCTCCAGATCCTCCAAGATCGCCCTGACCAGCAGCGGGCTCTCCCCGGCCAGCCGGTGGCTGTCGTCGGCGAGCCAGTCGGCCGGCGGCCGTCCCATGCGCTCGGCGATCAGGTCCCAGACCGCCGCCGGAGACAGGGGGGTCAACTCGACGCGCCGGTTGTACGGCCGATGCAACAGTTCCTCGGCCGCCGGCACCGGGCTGATCGGCCGCCGGTCAGGGCTGGTCGTCATCACGACCAGAAGTCTCGCGGTGCGTGACCGGCGCACCACGGACAGCAGAATGTCGAGCGAGACGTCGTCGGCCCAGTCCACGTCATCGATCGCGAGCACGGTCGGCACGTCCTGAGCCATCTCCAGCAGGTCCGGCCACCCGCGCGATCCGGGCCGGCCGGTCGCGCCCAGCAGCTGACCGACGACGCCGCCGGCCAGGGAGCGCTCCGCGGGAGAGCACTCGGCGGACAGAACCCGGGCGCCGGCCTGCGCCGCGAGCCGGCCGAACTCGTGGAGGAGCACAGTCCTGCCGCTCCCCATCGGACCACTGATCACCGCGACGCCGCCCTGACCCAGCACCGCGGACTCGAACACCTCGTTCAGTTCTCCCAGCTCGCGCTCTCGACCCGCAAGCACCATCAATCTCTCTACCCCGTCGTCATAGGGCAACGCCCCCTGCCGGGGTTGCCCGATCAGTCCCCTCGGTCGCGTACGGCCCCAGCAGGACTTGCTCATGGCTGCCCACCCGGGCCGTATCGGCACCGAGATCCCCATCGCATGCCAGTACACCTTCGGCCCGGTCACATGAAGGTCACAGCGCCGGCTGCCGAGACGGTGCGCGGGTCGGTGCGCGTCACCGTCGTCAGGGCGGTCCTGGACCCGCGGCGGTCCGGCGGGCCATGATGACGGCGCCGGCACGGACGATGCGGAGAGGCCGTGCGCCTCCCCGTCACCTGGGGGAACCGATGAAGATCAAA
The DNA here is from genome assembly GCF_013283785.1 of Nonomuraea antri. Classification (GTDB taxonomy): domain Bacteria; phylum Actinomycetota; class Actinomycetes; order Streptosporangiales; family Streptosporangiaceae; genus Nonomuraea; species Nonomuraea antri. The sequence goes on along the minus strand of NZ_JABCPZ010000014.1, from coordinate 56,095 downwards.
GCCGACCGCGAGGTGTGCATCGGCGCCGGCATGTGCGCGCTGACCGTCTCCTCCGTCTTCGACCAGGACGACGAGGAGGGCCTGGTCGTGGTGCTGGAGGCGGAACCGGACACCGGGCAGCGGGCGGCCGTGCGCCGGGCGATCCGGTCCTGCCCTTCAGGAGCGCTCAGCGTCATCGAGTAGAGCCGCCCCAGGACCGGACGGTGCCGGCGGCGGTCAGACCTCGTACGGGTGCGCGGCCCTGGCCTCCCTGAGCGCCTGCCCCCACCACGCCAGCTGGTCCAGCATGATCTTGGCGGCGCCGTCGCTCTCCGCCGGGATCATCTGCTCGCGGCTGTCACCAGGCCGGTTCCACGCGCTGTGGAAGCTGAGCGTCTCGCGGATCGTGACGGCGTGCAGTTCGGCGAAGACCAGCCGCAGGTGCTCCACGGCGCGCAGCCCGCCCGACCGGCCGCCGTAGCAGACGAACCCGACTGGCTTGGCCCGCCACTGGGTGTAGTGCCAGTCGATGAGGATCTTGATGGTGGCCGGAAAACTGTGGTTGTACTCCGGGGTCACCACCACGAACGCCTCCGCGGCCGCCAGCCTGGCGCTGACCGGGGCCAGCAGGTCCGCCGTCTCCTTGGCCGGCGAGGACGTGACGGCGAGCGGCAGCGGGGTGGCGGCCAGATCGATGACGTCGATCTCCATCGCGGTGTGCCGTCTGGCCTGTCCGACGAACCAGTCGGCCACGACGGGGCCGACCCGGCCTTGCCTGGTGCTCGCGATGATGACCGCCAGTTGGAGCGGCGCGTATGACATGGCTCTCCTTGCCTTGGGTGGCCGAGCTAGTCAGCCCTCCTGAACTGGGCGACGGCGAAGGACGTGAAGATCAGCGCGAGGACGGCCAGCAGCGCCACGGCCGCCGCGCCGGGCAGCTGGCGGCCGACCGCGCTCGTGCCGAGATGGTCGAGCACGGCCTGGCGCACCGGCTCGACCGCGTAGGTCAGCGGATTCGCCCAGGCGGCCGCGCGGAAGACGGCGTGCAGCCCGTCGATCGGGAACAGCGCGCCCGACAGGAAGGTCAGCGGCATGATCACCATCTGGGAGATGCCGAGGAACGACTCCAGGCTGCTGATCCTGGCGGCGACCATCACCCCGAAGGCCGTCATGGTGAAGGCGATCAGGAAGGCCAGGCCGAGCAGTTCGGCCATGAGCAGCGGATGGTACGGCACGCCCACGAACCCGGCCAGGCTGAGGACCACGACGCTCTGCGCGGTGGCGACGAGAGCCCCGCCGAAGATCTTGCCCAGCGCCAGCGCGGTGCGGCTGACCGGCGCCACCAGCATCTCGCGCAGGAACCCGAACTCCCGGTCCCAGACGATCGAGGCCGCGGAGAACATCGCGGTGGTGATCACCGTCATCACCAGGATGCCGGGGAACATGAAGGTCTGCAGCGGCACCTGGCCGGGCGCGGGAGGCGCGAGCGCGCCGAATCCCGCGCCGACCACGAAGAGCCACATCACCGCCTGGAAGAGCAGGGCGGTGGTGCGCTTCCCGTCGTTGACGAACCTGATCAGCTCGCGTTTGACGACGACTTTCACGGCGCGCACGGTCAGCCCGCCGGGGCGAGGAACGGCAGCGCGGGCGCGCCGTCGGCGAGGGCGAGCAGGACGCCGGCGGCCCCGGTGGCCAGGTCGGCGGAGAGCCGGTAGCCCTGGTTGCCGGGAACGGCCAGGTGCCCGTGCAGTTCGACGGCGTGCCAGGTGAGCACCTCACGGTGCCGTTCCAGCTCCGCCTCGCCGGGGCGGTGGTGACGCAGGCGGCCGAGGGTGAGCAGGTGGCCGCTCTTGCCGCGGAACAGGTCCGCCTGCACGGTCAGCCGGGTGGCGCAGGCCCGCAGGAGCGCGGGCAGGCTCTCGCGCGCCCGGTCGTCGTCGGTGTGCGTGAGCAACTCGTCGGCCACCAGCGCGATGCCCGCGCTGCCGGTCTCCAGGTACGGCAGCAGCCGCACCCCGCCGTCCGCGGCCACCAGGGCGCCGCGCGCGTTCGTCACGCAGGCGTCGAGGTCGCGGTGCAGCGCGCGGACGGCCAGGTCGAGGTGGCCGCGTTCGCCGGTCCGCTCGTACAGGCGCAGGAAGAACAGGCTGACGCCCGACCAGCCGCGCATCAGCCCGGGAGGCGGCGACTTGGGCCGGCCTGCCGGCTGGGCCGCCGCGTGGCCCGCGCTCGGGTCGCCGCGCTCCACGGCGGCGGCCAGGCGCTCGGCGACGCCCAGCGCCGACTGCCGCAGCTCCGGCTCGTCCCATCGGGCGCTCAGGTGCAGCAGTGCCGCGCCGATCCCGGACAGCCCGCTGTGCAGGGAGACGCCGAGCCGCTCCGGCACGGGATGGCGGTCGAGCAGCTCGGCCGCCTGCTCCGGGTGGCCCAGGTGGTCGAGCGCGTACGCCAGGCCGGCGACGCCGTCGTAGAAGCCGGGGTGGGGGAACTCCATCCGCGGGATCGCCCGCAGCAGCCACCGTTCGCAGGTCTCGTGCCTGCCGTGCCCGGTCACGTCGAGCGCCCACAGCACCCCGGCCGCGCCGTAGCCGAAGGACAGGCCGCCGGTGGCGAACTGCTGGATGTCGCCGGGGAAGAGCCGGTCCGTGCGCTCCGGCGTGGCGACGTGGAGAATGCCCTGCGCGAGCCGCTTGGTCACCGACGCCCAGGGCACCGGACGGGACTCCAACTCGTCGCGCCGGTCGTCGGGGCCGCCCGGCGCCAGCTCGCGCAGGATCGTCTCCGTCCAGCCCGGCGGGAGCGGGAACAGCTCGGCGGCCAGGCGGGTGAGCGGGAAGACCTTCTCCGGCCGCAGCGCGCAGATCTTGGCGAACGGCAGGAAGATCGCCAGCATGATCATGGAGAGCGCGTGCCTGTCGAGCGCGAAGCCCTCCTTGTCCCGGCCCGCGTACCCCATCGCGCCGAGCCCGGGCCGCCAGGGGGTGCCCGAGGGCTCGAAGGCGAGCTCGAAGTCGACCAGCGCCGCCCCGCCTTCCGGCGTGACCATGACGTTGCCCAGGTGCAGGTCGCCGAAGACCACGCCGCGCTCGTGCAGTGCGGCGACGAGCGCGGTCAGCGACTCGACGATCCCGGCCGCGGTGTCCGTGTAGGCGGCCAGTTCGTCCGCGGTGGGCTCCGCGCTGGTCACCCAGGGATGGTTGACGCCGATCCACACGGCCAGCGGTTCGCCCTCGACGTACTCCTGGGCCAGGAAGTGGTGCCCGCCCATGACGAACTCGTCGTAGAGCTCGGGCACGCCCTCGATCCCGGCCGCCCGGCGCAGGGCCCAGCACTCGGCCCTGAGCCGGGCGACCGCGTCCAGGTGGTTGTTGTCCACGGCCGTGTGCGGCCTGGCCTCCTTCAGCACCACGCGGCGGCCGTCGGCCCGCCGGGTGGCCACGTACACGCCGCCCGCGTTGGAGAAGTGCAGGGCCCGCTCGACCACGTACGGCGCGGGACCGTCCGGCCCGGCCGCGCGGGCGGCCACGTGCGGGCCGAGCACGGCGGGGACGGGCGCCCAGTCGGGCGGTGAGAAGTACGCCCGGCGGTGGTCGGGGACGAGCGTGCCGTCGGGACGCCTGACGCCCATGGTCAGCTCGCCGGCCTCGTCCACGCAGCGCATCCGGACGAACGCGCCGAACCGCACGTAGAGCGGGCCCTCGCCGATGCGCACGTCGCTGAGCACGTACGGGCCCCGCTCGCCCGCCGTCAGCGCGGCCAGCTCGGTGACGACGCTCTCGAACCGCTCCTCGTCCGGATAGATGGTGATCAGCTTCCCGCTGTTGCCGCGCGGGGTGTACTTGGCGTTGAACGCCAGCAACATGTTGCGGTTCAGCAGGTGCTTGAACGGGATCCCGCGCGCCACGCAGTAGTCCCACACGATCGTGCAGAGCCGGTCGGCGTTCTCCAGCGTGGCCGAGACATGGATCTTCCAGCCCTGCGCCGGGTAGGGGTGTCCGGCCGGCTCGACGGTCGTCCACACCGTGTGCCGCCTGCGCGCCCAGCCTTCGGGCACCGGCCGGGCGGAGACCTCGAACTCGGCGTCGGCCAGGAACCCGGCGCCGCTCGACCACCGGGTGACGTCGTCGTAGAAGAGCGGATCCGCTCGCGTGTAGAACTGCGCCATGTCGTTCACGTCACACGACCTCCGCTGACGGGGCGGCCAGGCTCGCGCGCAGCCCCTCGATGAGTTCCAGCAACGTCCAGAGCGGGCTGGAGCCGGCCGCGTCGCTTCGTCCCGTGGTGGCGCTGCGCGCGGGCACGGTCGGCGCGATCACCACGTTGGGCCGGCTCGCCAGCGTGTCCAGGTGCGCGCGGAAGATGGGATTGTCCAGCGCGCCCGGCGGCAGGGACGGCGCGATGCCGATGGGCGCCGCGGTGCACTGCAGCGCCAGCAGCGTGGGCGTGTCCGCGAGCCCGAGCGCCAGACGGGAGACGTAGTTCATGCAGGCCGGGTAGACCGCGATCGCGTCGCTCCACTCGGCCAGCTCGACGTGCGCCGCCTCCGGCCGCGGCTCGTCCGGCCAGCGGTCGACGCCGACCTCGCCGCGCATCAGCACGCTCAGCGCGTGCCTGCTGACGAACCGCTCGGCGCTGCTCGTCAGCACCAGGCGCACCTCGAGCTCCCGGTACGAGGTGGCCAGCCAGGTCAGCCAGGAGGGGAGGTTCATGGCCGCGATGGCGCCCGTGCCCACCAGCAGCAGCCGGCGGGCCCGGAACTCGGGCACCGGCCGGTTCCTGGTCACTTGCGGTTCCCGCTGAGCCACTTGACGCTCTCCACGACGTACTGCCAGGCCGTCGGCCTGTACTCGTCCTCGGGCTCGGCGGCCGGGCGGCCGAGCATGCGGTCGAGCAGCGGGCCGCTCTGCTCCTCCCACACCCGGCGGTGCAGCGCGTAGATGTAGACGGTCCACAGCCGGCCGCGGAAGTAGAGGTGGTCGGGCAGCGCCGCCTCGTACGGCAGGTTGCCCACGCCCAGCCGTTCCAGGCTGGCCTCGGTGGTGGAGAAGTAGATCTTCCGCAGCTCGCTCCATTTGGCGAACGCGTAGTTCACCAGCAGGATCATCGCCTCGCCGCCGATCCCGTAACCGGCCTTGGCCGGATCGGTGAAGATGCCCATCTGGACGTGCCCGGCGGGATCGGGGCTGTGCAGGTTCGCGTAGCCGACGACCTGGCCGGTCCGGCACGCGTGCACGCTGAAGTAGTCGCCCGCGTCGAAGGAGGCGAGAAACGCCTCCCTGCTGGGCATCGAGTGCAGGCCGAGATCCAGCAGGAGGTCGTAGAGGGCGGTTCCGTCCGAGACGTCCGCCGGCACCAGTTTCGTTCTCGGAGTCTCGACGATGAGATCTGGCATCGGCCTTCCCATTTTCTTCGGCAAATATTTACGGCCCAAGTCCAGGCGAATTCCATAGTGCACGCCGCACATTAGATTTCTGATTCTCGGGCGTCAATACGGGCCTTATTCGAGGTGCTGCCGTTCGTCTCGCCGGCGGGACGGGGCAGCCAGCCGAGCTGCTGCGCGCACAGTGCCAGCTGAAAACGGCTGGCCGCCCGGGAAAGCTTCATCAGCGTATTGACCTCACGGCGCACCGTCCGCTCGCCGAGATTCAGCCTGGCCGCGATGGCCGCGTCGGTCAGCCCTTCGGCCAGCAGCCCGAGTATCGTCGCGCCCCGGTGCGTCAGCCCGGCCGCGTGCGTCTGCCGCGCCGGTGCCGCGACCGTCCACAGCAGGTCGAACAGCAGGTCGAGGCTGGACAGGTGGAGCTCGTCCGTCACCACCACCGCGCCGGCGTCGGCCACGCCGACCACCGCCACCTCCGCCGCGCCGAGCAACATCGACACCGGGGCGGAGGCGAGCAGCCGGACGCGCGAGGCCGGAACGCGCAGGTCGGCCGGCTCGCCCTGGGCCTGCACGACCCCGGCCGCGTGGTGCGGCGCGTCGGCGGCCCGCACCAGGTGGCCGGTGATGAGGCGGCCCAGCGGATCGTCGGCCAGGACGACGCGGTAAGCCCGGTGCTCGCCCCTGACCAATCGTCTGATCAGCCGGTGCAGTTCCGCGGTGGTGGTGACGGACCGGTCCTTGCTGAAATTCGACCGCATATCAAAAAGCATGCCTCAATTGCCGTGGCCGCTTTAGGTCACCGCGTTGCCCGGTCTCCGTCCGGTCGCTTACTTTCGGCGCCGAGGTCGAAAGGCGAATTAACCGTCGCCGGCGGCCGTCCGGACGAGAACGAAAAGGAGGTGTCACGATGGAACTGGCGAACATCCTCGAACTGCAGAAGCTGGAGAGCGCTCCCGAGTACGACGAGCTCCCGGGTAGTGGCGCGAGCACCATTACCTGCTAATAGACCGTTCGTCGCGGGGGCGTCGCGCCGGCGCCCCCGCGGCGAACGCGCTCGCCGATCAACCGAGGGGCGGCGGCGCCGATCCGGCCGTGCGGACCGGTCCGGGGCCGCCGCCCTTACGCGAGCCCGCAGGCCCTGGCCGGACGCCGCTCGCGAAAAGCGTGACCCGATCGAATGCCGAGCCCCGGGACTGGACAGTTGACAGCCGCCCGTGCTCAGCTTGAACGTGTGAGTGATGTCGTTCTCGCATGTGCGGGATTACGCAAACAATTTGGCTCGATGCTGGCCGTCGACGGCATTGGTTTCACGATTGCCGAAGGTGAGACGTACGGTCTGCTCGGCCCCAACGGGGCAGGCAAGACGACCACGATCTCGATGATCGTCGGAATTCTTGAATGCGATTCGGGCGAAGTGACGATCGACGGCAGGGCGCATTCCACCAAAAGTGTCGCCACCAAATCGCTCATCGGATTCGTGCCCCAGGATCTCGCCCTTTATCCCGACCTCACCGCCCGGGAGAACCTGCGCTTCTTCGGCCGGCTCTACGGCCTGCGCGGTTCCGCACTGAAGGCCAAGGTCGACGAGGTGCTGGAGGTCGTGGGCCTCACCGACCGCGCGGCCGAGCCTTCGGGCAAGTTCTCCGGCGGCATGATGCGGCGGCTCAACATCGGGGTCGGGCTGCTGAACCGGCCCAGGGTGCTCATTCTGGACGAGCCCACCGCGGGCGTCGACCCGCAGAGCCGCAACGCGATACTCGAGAGCGTGGGCCGCCTGGCCGACGAGGGCGTCGCCGTCCTGTTCACCACGCACTACATGGAAGAGGCCGAGCGGTTGTGCGACCGCGTGGGCATCGTGGACCGCGGCAAACTCGTCGCCGAGGGCACCCGCAGGGAGCTGGTCGCGCTGGTGGAGGAGCAGGGCAGGATCGTGCTCAGGGTGGACGGCGATCCGGCGTCGGCCGTGCGGGCGCTGCGGACCCTGCCCAAGATCCAGCAGGTGAGCACCGGTGACGGCGCGGTGGAACTGCTCGTCGCCGACGCGGGGGAGCGGCTCCCGTCGATCCTGCAGACCACCGCGCAGGCGGGGCTCACGGTGCGCTCGGTCGAGGTTCGCGAGCCGGACCTCGAATCGGTCTTCCTGCACCTCACCGGCCGGGCGCTGCGGGACTGATCGCCATGAAGCCGGCCGTGTGGATCATTCTGCTCAAGGACCTGCGCCAGCGCGCGGTCGACAGCACCCTCGTGGTCTTCGCCCTCGTCCTGCCGCTGGGCATGGCCTTCGTGCTCAATCTCGTGCTCGGTGGCGGCGGCGCCTCGCTCAAGGCGACGTACGCGGTGGTCAACGCCGACACGGGACCCGTCGGCAAGGGCTTCGTCGCCGGCGTGCTCAAGCCACTCGAGGGCAGCGCCGATCTCACCGTTCGCGAGCTGCCGACGGCCGAGGCCGCCCAGCGCGCCGTGAACGCCGGTGAGGTGGACGCCGCCTTCCTGGTCCCGCCCGACCTGTCGGCGAACCTGGCGCAGGGCCGCCAGAGCGTCATCCAGGTGATCGGCTCCGCGCGCTCGCCCATCGCGGTGCAGGTGGCCAGGGAGGTCACGGAGTTCTTCGCGGCCGACCTGACCTCGGTCGAGCGGGCGGTGGTGCTGGTGGCCGGCGACCGGCCGACGGCCGAGCAGCGCGCCGCGCTCGCCTCCCGCGCGCAGAACCTGCCGCCGCCGGTGGTGCTGTCCGACGACGGCTCGGCCGCGCACCGCGAGCTGGACACCACCACGTTCTACGCGGCGGGCATGGCGATGTTCTTCCTGTTCTTCGCCGTGCTGTTCAACGTGGCCAGCATCTTCGAGGAGAGACGCACCGGGACGCTGTCCCGCCTGCTGGCCGCGCCCATCGGCCGGCGCGGCATCATCGGCGCCAAGCTGCTGAGCGGCGTGATCGTCGGGGTGGTGAGCATCAGCGTCCTGGTCGTGGCCACGAGCGTGCTGCTCGGCGCCCGCTGGGGCGATCCGCTCGGGGTGGCCGCGCTGGTGATCGCGGCCGTGCTCGCCGCCAACGGGGTCATGGTCGCGGTGGTGACGTTCGCCCGCTCGGCCGAGCAGGCCTCCAACTGGCAGTCCGTGGTCGCGATGGTGCTCGGGACCTTCGGCGGGGTGTTCTTCCCCGTCGCCCAGCTCGGCGACCTGGCCGCGTTCAGATTCCTCACCCCGCACGGCTGGTTCATGTCCGGCATGGCCGACCTGGCCGGCGGCGGCTCCGTCGACGTGGTGCTCCTGCCGGTGGCCGCCCTGCTGGGCTTCGCGGTGCTGGGCGGGGGCGTGGCGATGTTCCGGATCGGAAGGATCCTCCAGCTATGAAGGTCGTCACGATCGCCCTGGTCAACCTGCGCCGGGCCTTCCACGACAAGACGAACCTCTTCTTCGTGGTCGTCGCCCCGTTCATGATGATCTTCGTGCTCGGCATGATGTTCGGCGGCGGCCAGAGCCTCCAGGTGGGCATCGTGCACGGGTCGGGTCCGCTCACCGAGCGGCTGGTCAAGGCCGTGTCCGAGGGCGACAAGCTGACCCTGCGCCGGTTCGGCACCGAGGCCGAGATGCGGCTCAAGGTCGAGCGGGGCGAACTGCAGGCCGGGCTGGTCCTGCCGGCCGACTACGACGCCACGCTCGGCTCCGGCGGCCAGGCGACCATCCGGTCGCTGCTGCGTCCCGCCGACCTCAAGGCGCTGGACGTGGGCGTGTGGGTGCGGGCCGTGCTGCGCGAGGAGACCGCGCTGCTGCGCGCGGCGCGGTTCGCCGAGGCCGAGGGCAAGGGCGCCTTCGCGGCCAACCTCGCGGCGGCCGAGCGTGTCACGGTGAACGGGGTGGACGTCCAGGTCACCACGACGGGGCGGGCGCCCTTCCCGGCCGGGTTCAACTCCTTCTCCGTCTCGGCCCCGCCGCTGCTGCTCATGTTCACCTTCCTCACCGCGCTGACGACCGCGCTCGGCATTATTGAGACGCGTGCCCTGGGCATCTCCCGCCGGATGTACGCGGGCCCGACCCCGCTGCGCACGATGGTGGGCGGAGAGGCGCTCGGGCGCATCCTCATCGCGCTCTGCCAGGGGCTGCTCGTCATGTTCGGCTCGGCGGTGCTGTTCGGCGTGAACTGGGGCGACCCCCTCGGCGCCGCGCTGCTCATGGTGCTGTTCGCGATCGTCGGCGGCGGCGCGGCCCTGATCGTCGGCTCGCTCTTCAGCCTTCCCGGGCAGGCCACCTCGGCCGCGATGGTGCTGGGCATGGGGCTGGCGGCCCTGGGCGGCACGATGGTGCCGCTGGAGGCGTTCGGGGAGACGATGCGGGTGGTCGCCCACCTCACCCCGCACGCCTGGGCCGTGGAGGCGTTCACGGAGCTGGTACGCGAAGGCGGCGCGGTGCTCGACATCCTGCCGCAGCTGGCGATCCTGGCCGGCTACGCCCTGGTGCTGTTCACGCTGGGGCTGTGGCTGCTGCGCCGGGCCCTGGTCCGGCCGTAGGGGCCTGGTTAGGGGTTCACCCCGGTTGCCCCGTCCACAAGCATCGATCTTGATGGATCGGATCGGGCGGGTGGAGCTGACATGCGATTCTTGCGCGACGAGGTGAACACTACGGCGGCGGTGCTCGGACTCGGCTACGTCGGGTCGTGCGTCGCCGCCGTCCTGGCGGACAACGGGATGCGCGTCATCGGGATCGACACCGATGCCTCCCTGGTGGCCGAGCTGCGGGAGGGGCGGTGCCGCTTCCAGGAGAGCGGGCTGCCGGAACTGGTCTCCGCGGTACGGCGGAGCGACCGGCTCCAGGTCACCACCGACTACGGGCGGGTGGCCGAGGCCGACGTGGTGATCGTGGCCGTGGGCACCCCGGTCCGCGACCGGGGCGTCCTGGTGGACACGCAGCTGCGTACCGCGTGCGAGGAGCTGAGCAGGCACCTCGTCCCCGGCCAGCTGCTCATCTTCAAGAGCACGGTGCCGCCGGGGACGACCCGCGACCTGATCGTCCCGCTGATCGAGCGCGGCGGCCTGACCTGCGGGACGGACGTCGGCCTCTGCTTCAGCCCCGAGCGGCTGTCGGAGGGCGACGCGCTGCGCGAGCTGCGCAGCTTCCCGATCGTGGTGGGCGGCTGGTGCGCCGACAGCGCGGCCGCCGCGGACCGGTTCTGGCGCGCCGGACTCGGCGTGGAGGTGCTGACCGTCGACTCGCTCGAAGCCGCCGAGATGGTCAAGCTGGCCGACAACTGGTGGATCGACCACAACATCGCCATGGCCAACGAGCTGGCCACGCTCTGCGCCGCGCTGGAGGTGGACGTCCTGGACATCATCGCGGCGGCGAACACCATCCCCAAGGGCAACGGCAACGTGAACATCCTGCTGCCCAGCGTCGGCGTCGGCGGATCGTGCCTGACCAAGGACCCGTGGATGGTCTGGCAGGCGGCCAGGCAGCGCGGCGTGGACGTCCGCACCATCCCGGTGACCAGACAGGTGAACGACTCCATGCCCGGCTACACGGCCGCGCTCATCGCCGAGGAACTGGGCAGGCTCGGCAAGCCCGTCGCCGGCGCCAAGGTGGCCGTGCTGGGGCTGGCGTTCAAGAACAACACCGGTGACCTGCGCGCCACCCCCACCAGGCCGGTGGTGTCCGCGCTGCGTGAGTCGGGTGCCGAGGTGGCCGTCTACGACCCGCTGGCCGGACCCGACGAGGTGGACAAGCTCTTCGGCCTGCGCCTGGCGGACTCCGTGGCCGACGCGGTGCGCGACGCCGACTGCGTGGCGCTGCTGGCCTGGCACGAGGCGTTCGCCGACCTGGACTTCGCCGAGCTGCGGCGGCAGGTGTCGGCCGGCTCGTGCGTGGTGATCGACGGACGGGCGTACCTGTCGCGCGAGCGCATCGCCCGGCTGCGCGAGCTGGGCTTCACCTACCGCGGGATCGGGAGGTAGGACGATGGCCAGAGTCGTGGTGACAGGGGGATTCGGCTTCCTCGGCGGGCACCTCGCCGACGCGCTGGTCCGGCAGGGCGACGACGTCCTCGTCTACGACAGCGGGGAACCGGCCCCCGACCAGGCCGAGGTACGGCGGCTGCGCGGCGACGTCCGCGACCGTGACCGGCTGGCCGAGGCGATCACCGAGGGCGTGGACGTGGTCTACCACCTGGCCGCCGTGGTCGGGGTGGACCGGTACCTGGACCGGCCGCTCGACGTCATCGACATCAACTTCGAAGGCACGCGCAACGTGCTCGAACTGGCCGCGCGGGCCGGCGCGCGGGTGCTCGCGGCCAGCACCAGCGAGATCTTCGGCAAGAACCCGGAGGTCCCGTGGGCCGAGGACGCCGACCGGCTGCTCGGCTCCACGGCGACCGACCGGTGGAGCTACTCCTCCAGCAAGGCGCTGGCCGAGCACCTGGTCTTCGCCTACGCGCGCCAGCACAGGCTGCCGGCCACGATCGTGCGTTACTTCAACGTCTACGGGCCGCGCCAGCGCCCCGCCTTCGTGATCAGCCGCACGCTGCACCGCGCCCTGCGCGGGCTGCCCCCCGTGCGCTACGACGACGGCCTGCAGACCAGGTGCTTCACCTACGTCGACGACGCCGTGGCGGCGACCCTGCTGGCGGCGCGGAGCGAGCGGGCGATCGGCGAGTGCTTCAACGTGGGCAGCACCGCGGAGACCACCGTCAAGGAGGCCATCGACCTGGTCACGGAGGTGGCCGGGCCGAGCGGGCCCGCCGCGGTGTCCGTGGACACCGGGGCCCGCCTGGGCGCCCGCTACCAGGATCTGCCCCGGCGCGTGCCCGACACCCGCAAGGCGGCCGGCGTCCTGGGCTGGCACTGCGCGACCGGCCTGCGCGACGGCCTGGCCAGGACCGTCGCCTGGGCCAGGGCGAACCCGTGGTGGCTGGCCCAGGACGACAGCGGCACGTCCTGACTCACCGGCCGGGGGCAGCCGCGCGAACGGCCCGACGCAAGGCCCGACGCACGGCCTGATTCAGCGGCCGGGGACGGCCGCCCGCACGGCCGCGACGACGGCCGCGGCCTGCGCGGCGGTCACGTGCGGGCCCATCGGCAGGCTCAGCACCTGCTCGGCCAGGCGCTCGGCCGCCGGCAGCGAGCCCGGGCCCAGGCCGAGGTCGGCGTAGCAGGGCGAACGATGCGCGGCGACCGGGTAGTGGATGAGCGTGCCGATCCCGAGCTCGCCCAGCCGTGCCTGCACCCGGTCGCGCTTGGCGCAGCGCACCACGAACAGGTGCCAGACGTGCGTGGACCAGGGCGCCGGGGTGGGCAGGGTCAAGCCGTCCAGGCCGGCCAGCTCGGCGAGATAGCGCTCGGCGGTGGCCCGCCGCCTGGCGTTCCACTCCTCCAGCCGGGTCAGCTTGACCCGGAGCACGGCGGCCTGGATCTCGTCCAGGCGCGCGTTCTCGCCCTTGATCTCGTGCCGGTACTTCACCCGCGAGCCGTAGCTGCGCAGCAGCCGGACCCGCTCGGCCAGATCGGGGTCGGCGGTCACCACGGCGCCGCCGTCGCCGAGCGCGCCCAGGTTCTTGCCCGGGTAGAAGCTGAAGGCGGCGGTGCCGGTCGAGCCGACGCGCCGGCCGCGCAGGCCGGCGCCGTGGGCCTGGGCGGCGTCCTGCAGGACGCGCAGGCCGTGCGCGGCCGCGATCTCGTCGATGGCGTCGAGGTCCGCGGGCTGGCCGTACAGGTGCACCGGCATGATCACCTTGGTCCGCGGCGTGATCGCGTCCTGGACGCGTTCCGGGTTCAGGGTGAGCGTGCGCGGCTCCGGCTCCACCGGCACCACGCGGGCGCCCGTCGCGGTCACCGCCAGCCAGCTCGCGATGAACGTGTGCGAGGGCACGATCACCTCGTCGCCCGGGCCCACCTCCATCGCGCGCAGGGCCAGTTCGAGCGCGGCGCCGCCGCTGCCGACCGTCACGCAGTGCGCGGCCCCGCAGTAGGCGGCGAACTCCGACTCGAACGCCTCGGTCTCCGGCCCGAGCAGGTACCAGCCGGAGTCGAGCACCCGGTTCACCGCGTCGTTCAGCTCGCCGCCGAGCTCGGCGCGCGCCGCCCGGAGATCCAGGAAGGGGACCTTCATCGCAGCTCCCTGGCATCGCGCAGGAACTCCTGGTAGTCCCGGTAGTAGTCGGACTCGTCGTAGGGTTCCGACACCAGCCACAGGCCCACGGTGCCCGGCGCGTAGTTGATCATGTCGCGCCACACCATCGGGCCCATCAGCAGGCCCTTGTCCGGGCGGTCGAGCACGAACGTGGCCTGGTCGAAGCCGTCGTCCACGACGACCTCGAAGCTGCCGGCGACCGCGATGATGATCTGGCGCAGCCGCCGGTGCCCGTGCGCGCCACGGGAGACGCCGTCGGGGATGTCGTACATGTAGTACGCGCGTTTGATGTCGAAGGGGATGTCCTTACCGGACTCCACCACGCTCAACCGGCCGCGCGCGTCCTTGAACTCGGTGAGGTCGACAATGCGGCACGGCTCGATTCTGCCGACCACGTGCCGACCTGGGTAATTCGGCGAAGAATTCATCGTCCCAACGCTCTCTCGGTCGTCTCGCCAGCGGGACACACACGCTATTTATCGGTGATTGGCCGGTCAATCCTGGAATGCAATTCCTGGCCCTTTTCCGGCGGCCCTGAATATGCTGAGGCAGGGAGGTGGTGATCATGTCTAAACTTTCCGACACCCTGACCCGAGAAAATGATGGGTATCGCACGCTTCTCACCCGCTCGGCCCTGGCCGGCGAGAATTCCTTGCTGTCCACCCAGGAGATCCTTGAGTGGTTCGAGTCGCGCCGCCGCGCCGATCGCGGCGAGGTCCGACGCATTTCCCTGGACGACCTCGACGGCTGGTGTTTCGCCGAAGAAACGGGCAACCTCCAGCACCGCAGCGGCCGGTTCTTCAGCATCGAGGGGCTGCGCGTCACCGACCTGGTCGATCCGGCCGGCGGGTGGACGCAGCCCATCATCAACCAACCCGAGGTCGGCATTCTCGGTTTCCTGGCCAAGGAGCTGGGCGGCGTCATCCACGTGCTCGTGCAGGCGAAGATGGAGCCGGGCAACGTCAACGGGCTGCAGCTGTCGCCGACGGTGCAGGCCACCCACAGCAACCACACCGGCGTGCACAAGGGCGCCGCGGTGCCGTACCTGGAACATTTCCTGTCGCCGCGGCGCGGCAGCGTGCTGGTGGACGTCCTGCAGTCCGAGCACGGCGGCTGGTTCCTCGGCAAGCGCAACCGGAACATGGTCGTCCGGGTGGACGACGAGGTGCCGGTGCTCGACGGGTTCTGCTGGATGACGCTGGGCCAGCTCCAGGAGCTGCTGCACCGCGACAACCTGATCAACATGGACTCGCGCACGGTGTTGTCGTGCATCCCCTTCGCCCAGCCGACCCCCGACCTCGTGTCGGACGCCCCCGACGGCTTCCGCGGCGCGGTCCTGCGCTCCGCGGCCCAGGACGGCCCCGCCCTGCACACCATGACCGAGATCATGAGCTGGCTGACCGAGGCCCGCAGCAGGCGCGTCATCGTCCGCCGGGTGATGAACCTCGCCGACGTGGCGGGCTGGAAGCGCGCCGGCGGCCAGATCGCGCACGAGGCGGGCAGGTACTTCCGGGTCGTCGGCGTGTCCGTCCACTCCGACGGGCGCGAGGTCAGGCAGTGGACCCAGCCCCTGTTCGAGCCCACCGAGCAGGGCGTGGTCGCGCTGATCGCCAAGCGCGTCGACGGCGTGCTGCACGTGCTCGTCCAGGCCAGGCAGGAAGCGGGGCTGCTCGACGTGGTCGAGCTCGCCGCCACCGTGCAGGCCACGCCGGGCAACTACGACCAGCCGCCGCCCTACCTGCGCGAGGTGCTCGACGCGGACCCGAGCCGCATCAGGTACGACACCCTGCTGTCGGAGGAGGGCGGGCGCTTCCTGCACGCGGTGAGCCGCTACCTGCTGGTCGAGGCCGGCGACGACTTCCCGCTCGCGACGCCGCCGGAGTTCCGCTGGGTGACCCTCGGCCAGCTCACCGAGCTGGTCAGGCACAGCTGCTACGTCAACGTGCAGGCGCGGACCCTGCTGGCCTGCCTGCACGGGCTGTGGGGAGCCGTCCGGTGACCAGCGGCCCCGTGGGCATGGGGGTGATCTCGGCGGCCGACATCGCCAGGCGGCGCACCGCCCCCGCCATGGCGCGCACGGACTCCGTCCGGCTGGTGGCGGTGGCCGCCCGCGCGCCGCAGAGCGCGGCCGCGTTCGCCGGCCGGTTCGGCTGCGAACACCTGCCCGACTACGCGAGCGTGCTCGACCACCCCGACGTCGAGGCCGTCTACCTCCCGCTGCCCACCGGGCTGCGGGCCGCGTGGATCGAACGGGCCCTGCGCGCGGGCAAGCACGTGCTGTCGGAGAAGCCGCTGGCGATGAGCCACGACTCGGCACGCCATCTGATGCGGCTGGCCCGAGATCGCGGCCTGGTCCTGGTGGAGAACCTGGTCTTCCCGCTGCACGGCCAGCACCGGTTCGTGCAGGGCCTGCTCGCCGACGGCGTGATCGGCGAGCTGCGCGGCTTCGCCAGCGAGTTCGGCATCCCGCCCAGGCCGGCGGGGGACTTCAGGCACGACCCCGGGCTCGGCGGCGGCGCGCTGTTCGAGGTGGGCGTCTATCCGCTGCGGGCGGCGCAGCTGTTCCTCGGCGGCGAGCTGCGCCTGCACGGCGCCACCCTGGAGTACGACGACCACGGCGTGGACGTGGCCGGCGCGGCCCTGCTGAGCTCGGCCGACGGGGTCAGCGCCCAGCTCGGCTTCGGCTTCCGGCATGCCTACCGCAGCGGCTACACGCTGTGGGGATCGGAAGGCGTGCTCACGCTCGGCCGGGCCTTCACCCCGCCGGAGAGCCACCGGCCGGTGGTCCGCGTCGAGCGGCAGGACCACGTCGAGGAGATCACCCTGCCCGCCGACCATCAGTTCGTCAACGGGCTGGAGCTGTTCGCGCAGGCGGTCAGAGGGGGCAAGGACACCCAGGCCCTCACCGAGATCAGCCTCAGACAGGCCGCTCTGGTGGACGCGATCCGCACCGGCGCGTCCTAGTCAATTGGAAAGGAAGCACCATGGCTGACAGGCCAGGCTGTCGCGTCTGCGGCGGCGATCTCCGGCAGTTCGTCGACTTCGGCCGGCAGCCGTTGTCCGACGCCTTCCGCCTGCCCGACGCGAGCGAGGAGGAGTTCTTCTTCAGGCTCGCCGCCGGGGCCTGCGGGACGTGCTCGATGGTCCAGCTCATGGAGGAGGTCCCGCGCGATCGGATGTTCCACGCGGACTACCCCTACCTGTCGTCGGGGTCGAGCGTCATGCGCGCCCACTTCGCGGCGGTGGCCAGGCGGTTCCTGGCCACCGAGCTCACCGGCGCCGACCCGTTCATCGTGGAGCTGGGCTGCAACGACGGCGTGATGCTCGGGACGGTCGCCGCGGCCGGGATCAGGCACCTCGGAGTCGAGCCCTCGGGCGGCGTCGCCGACCAGGCCCGCGCCAAGGGGATCGAGGTGCGCAAGGACTTCTTCGAGGAGTCGACCGCGCTGGAGATCGCCGACGCCCAGGGCCGCGCCGACGTGATCTACGCGGCGAACACGCTGTGCCACATCCCGTACATGGCCTCCATCCTGAACGGGGTGCGCGCGCTGCTGAAGCCGTCGGGGGTCTTCGTGTTCGAGGACCCGTACTTCGGCGACATCATCGAGCGCACGTCCTTCGACCAGATCTACGACGAGCACTTCTACTTCTTCACGGCCACGTCGGTGTCGGCGATGGCGGCCCGCCACGGCCTGGAGCTCGTGGACGTGGAGCGGCTGCCGGTGCACGGGGGAGAGGTCCGCTACACGCTGGCGCCGGCCGGGAACAGGACCCCGTCGGCCGCGGTCGCCGCTCTGGTGGCCGAGGAGCGGCGCAGGGAGCTGACCTCGGCGGCCACGCTCGACGGCTTCGCCTCCCGGGTGGAGAAGATCCGCGGCGACCTCCTGACCCTCCTCCAGGACGCCCGCGACCAGGGCCGCAGGGTCGTGGGCTACGGCGCGACGGCCAAGAGCGCGACCGTGGCCAACTTCTGCGGCCTGGACAGCGGCCTGGTCGAGTTCGTCTGCGACACCACCGCGGCCAAGCAGGGCAGGCTGACGCCGGGCACGCACATCCCGGTGCGCCCGCCCGAGGAGTTCCGCCGCTCCTACCCCGACTACGCCCTGCTGTTCGCCTGGAACCACGCCGACGAGGTGATGGCCAAGGAGCAGGCGTTCCGCGAGGCAGGCGGGCGGTGGATCCGGTACGTGCCCGACGTCCACGTGCTCTGACCGCGAAGAAGGAGGGGGCGGTGGCCGCGGCCACCGCCCCCTCCTTCTTCGCGTTGCGGTCAGCGGCTCCGGTGACGCAGGATCGCCTCCTCGATCTGCGGGACCACGTCGCCAGGGGTGGGCATGCCGAGCGTCTCCTGCCGCAGTTCCCCGGCCCGCCGGGCGAAGGACGGCTCCTTGAGCATGCGCTGCACGCACTCCCTGACCTTGGCGCCCGTCACGTCCCTGGTGTGCATGGTCAGGCCCGCGCCCTGGTCGGCCAGCAGCTTCCCCTTCAGCGGCGCGTCGTACATGTCGGCCAGCACCAGCTGCGGCACCCCGTTGATCACGCTGGTGGAGAACGACCCGCCGCCGCCGTGGTGGATGACCACCGAGCAGCTCGGCACGAGCGCGTGCAGGGGAGCGAAGTCGACCACCCTGGCGTTGGCCGGGACCCGCTCGGGATCCACGCCCCGCAGGGTCGCCACGACCTCGACGTCCAGGTCCGAGAGCGCGTCGAGGATGTCGTACACGGGCAGCGCGTAGCCGTCGAGCCGCTCCACCGCCGCGGTGCCGAGCGTCAGGCAGACGCGGGGCCGCTGCGGCGGCAGGCGCAGCCACGGCTCCACCACGGACACCCCGTTGTACGGGATGTAGCGCACGGGCAGGTAGTCCACGCCGGTGTCGACGCGCAGCGACGGCGGCGTGTAGTCGAGCGTGAAGTGGCCGTCGGCCATGTCCGGGGTGAACCGGCCGCCGTGCTTGGCGGCCCGCAGGCCGATCCACTCGGCCAGCACGTCCTGTCCCCGCTCGCCCGGCGGCTGCTCGTCGCGCAGCCGCACGTAGTGCGACCTGATGCGGCCGAACAGGTCCAGCCCCCACAGGAAGCGGGCGTGGGCGGCGCCGCACGCCTGCGCGGCGATCGGCCCCGCGAACGTGACAGGCTCCCAGATCACCAGATCGGGCTGCCAGTGCCGGGCGAACGTGACCAGGTCGGAGATCATCGGATCGTTGACCAGCCGGCACCACCACAGGACGGCGGCCTCGAACTTCTTCTTGAGGAACTCCCAGGGCAGGTGCTCGGGATCGTCCTCGGCGAAGTCGAACTCCGACTCCTCGGCCGCCACCCGCTGGGTGATGGCGTAGACGCGGCCCAGCCCGTGGTTCTTCCCGACGGGGACGGCGGTCAGACCGGCGTGGGTGATGGTGTCGGTGAGCTCGGGCTGGCTGGCCACCCGCACCTCGTGGCCGGCGTTGTGCAGCGCCCAGGCGAGCGGCACCATGCCGATGAAGTGGGTCTTCTCCGCGTAGGAGGTGAAGAGGATACGCATGGTGCTCCTTAGCCGACCACGGCGGGAAGGCCGCGGCACTCCTCGGTGAGCCGTTCCAGTTCGCCCACCACCTGGTGCGGGTGCGGCATGGCCCGCATCTGCGCGCGCAGCCTGGCCGCCCCCTGGGCGAAGTCCGTGTCGGCGAGCAGCCGCACCACCCGGTTGCGCACGCTGTCGCCGGACACCTGGTCCTGGTCGAGCATGAGCCCGGCGCCCTCCTGCGCCAGCCGCCGCCCCAGGACCAGTTCGTCGAAGATGGCGGGCATGGTGAGCTGGGGCACCCCGTGCCGCGCCGTGGTGAAGACGGTGCCGGGCCCGCCGTGGTTGATCATCACCGTGCAGGTGGGCGCCAGCACGTCGAGCGGCACGAACGAGGCGAGCCTGACGTTGTCCGGCAGCCCGGCGGGCTCGGCGCCCGGCAGCGCGGCGACGACCTCGACGTCCAGATCGGCGAGCGCGTCGAGGATCTCACGTACGGGCAGCCCGTAGCCGCTCAGCCGCTCGATCGCGGAGGTGCCCAGCGTGATGCCGATCCTGGGCCGCTCGGGCGGCACCCGCAGCCACGGCTCCACGACCGACACCCCGTTGTACGGGACGTACCTGACCGGCACGTACGCCAGGTCCAGCGGCAGCCGCAGCGCCGGCGGCGTCGGGTCCAGGGTGAACTGGCCGCAGGTCATGTCCTCGGTGAAGCCCAGCCCGAACTTGGCCGCCCGCCGGTCCAGCCATTCGGCCAGGGTGTCCACCCGCTGATCGGGCGGCTGCCGGTCGCGTACCCGTACGTAGTGGCCGCGCATCCTGGCGAACAGGTCGACGCTCCACAGGAAGCGGGCGTGCGCGGCGCCGCAGGCCCGGGCCGCGATCGGCGCGGCGTAGGTGATGGGCTCCCAGATGACCAAATCGGGCCGCCAGGACCGGCAGAACGCGGTCAGCTCGGTGATCAGCGGATCGTTGATCACCCGCCACCACCACGGCACCACCTCGGTGCCGTAGCCCCACTTCAGGTACTCCCAGGTGAGCTTCTCCTCGCGCTCCTCCAGGAAGTCGAAGTGCTCGACCGGCTCGTCCTCCTCCGGGTCGAAGGAGTTGTAGAACTTCAGCAGCGCGCCCAGGTTGTGGTTGGTGCCCACGGGGACGGCCGACAGCCCGGCCCTGGTGATGACGTCGGTGAGCCCGGGCTGGCTGGCCACCCGCACCTCGTGGCCGGCGTTGTGCAGCGCCCAGGCCAGCGGGACCATGCTCAGGAAATGGGTCTTCTCGGCGTAGGCGGCGAACAGCACCCGCATCACAGGGCCGCCAGCACGTCGCGTAACGGCTCGATGACCTTGTCCTGCTCGCTGGGGGTCAGCGAGGGGTACATGGGCAGCGAGAAGATCTCCTTGGCGGCGGCCTCCGTGACCGGCAGGTCGCCCGTCCCGTAGCCCAGGTGCGCGAACCCGCTCATCGTGTGGATCGGCCAGGGGTAGCTGATGTTGAGCGAGATGCCGTAGGGGCGCAGCGCCTCGATGATGTCGTCCCGCCGGGGATGGCGCACCACGTAGACGTAGTGGACGTGGTCGTTGCCCGCGGCCGTCGCCGGGAGCACGAGGTCGGTGTCGGCCAGCGCCCGCGCGTAGCGTTCGGCCACCGCGCGCCGCCCGGCCAGGTACGAGTCCAGCCTGCGCAGCTTGCGCCGCAGGATCTCGGCGTGCACCTCGTCCAGCCGGCTGTTGTGGCCGGGCGTCTGCACGACGTAGTACTTGTCCTCCATGCCGTAGTAGCGCAGCCGGCGCAGGGCGGCGTCCACCTGGGCGTCGGCGGTGATGGTCGCCCCGCCGTCGCCGTAGGTGCCCAGCACCTTGGTCGGGTAGAAGGAGAAGGCCGCCGCGTGGCCGAAGGAGCCGGCGATGCGCCCGTGGTGCCGCGCGCCGTGCGCCTGCGCGCAGTCCTCCAGCACGACCAGCCCGTACTCGGCGGCCAGGGTCAGCAGCGGTCGCATGTCGACGCACTGGCCGTAGAGGTGGACCGGGAGCAGACATCGCGTGCGCTCGGTGATGACCGACTCCACCTGGCTCACGTCCATCAGGTAGGTGTCGGGCCGGACGTCCACGAAGACGGGCACGGCGCCCACGGCGTCGATGGCCACCACCGTGGGGGCGGCCGTGTTCGACACGGTGATCACCTCGTCGCCCGGCCCGACGCCCAGGGCGCGCAGGCCGAGCACGATGGCGTTGGTGCCGTTGTCCACGCCCACGCAGTGGCCGACCCCGTGGTGCGCGGCGAAGTCGGCCTCGAAGGCACGCACGCTCTCGCCGAGCACCAACTGGCCGGAGCGGAAGACCGTGTCGACGGCGTCGAGGATGTCCTCCCGCTCGGCCTCGTACTCACTCAGGTAATCCCAGACGTATTGCGTCATGTTGAGCGTCACCTCCAGAAGGTCAGGAGCGGAAACCGCCGCGCAGGTACCTCTCGCGGCAGGCGCGTCGCCGTACCTTCCCGCTCGTGGTGCGAGGCAGGGTGCCGCGCCGGACCAGCAGCAGGTCCTGCGCGGTCAAGCCGTGATGACGGTTGATCGCCCGGCGCAGCGCGGGGACGACGCCGTCGGTCAGCCCGGGACCGCCCTCGACGAGCACCACCAGGCGCTCACCGTCGGCGGCCGGCACCGAGAAGGCGGCCACGGAGCCGGGCGCGGCCGGCGCGCAGGCCGCCCGCACCGTCGCCTCGATGTCCTCGGGATAGTGGTTGCGGCCCCTGATGATGATCAGGTCCTTCAGCCGGCCCGTCACGTAGAGGTGGTCCTGGTGCAGGAACCCCAGGTCGCCGGTGCGCAGCCAGGTGCCGTCCGGCCGGGTGACGAAGACCTCGGCCGACCGCCGCGGCCGGCGCCAGTAGCCGTCCGCCACGTTCGGGCCACGCACC
This sequence comes from Nonomuraea antri, assembly GCF_013283785.1. Lineage (GTDB taxonomy): Bacteria > Actinomycetota > Actinomycetes > Streptosporangiales > Streptosporangiaceae > Nonomuraea > Nonomuraea antri. The sequence goes on along the minus strand of NZ_JABCPZ010000014.1, from coordinate 34,202 downwards.
CAGATCTCACCGACCTCGTCGGCCGCCCGCTCGCGCGCCCCCGCCGGGTCCATGATCCGTACGGTGATGCCCGGGTTGGGCGGGCCGCAGCTGACCACCGGCTGGGCCGCGGGGTCCTTGCCCGAGCACGGCTTGACCCGGTCCTCGCCCAGCGCGGCCCGGTCGAAGGGGTGCGCGAGCACGCCCTGGCCCAGCGGGGTGACGGTCACCGGCAGGGTGGCCTCGGCCAGCCCGTACGCGGGGGTGACGACCTCCGCGGCCAGCCCGCATTCCGCGAAGGCGGCGGCGAAGGCCCCGGTCACCTCGGCGTGGACCGGCTCGGCCGCCACCGTCAGCAGCTTCAGCCCGCTGAGGTCGAGCCCGCGCTTCTGCTCGGCGGTCACCCGGCGCACGCAGTGGGCCAGGCTGGAGGGCGGGCAGAAGGCCCAGTCGGCCCGATGGTCGGCGATGGCCCGCAGCCAGCGGGCCGGGTCCTGCACGTAGGCCAGCGGGCTGATCAGCACCGCCTGCCCGCCGCAGCTCAGCGCGCACAGCCCGCCGCAGACGAGGCCGAAGTCGTGGAAGAGCGGCAGCCACGAGACGGTGGTGGCCGGCCGGTGGTGTGCCTTGAGCTGGTCGAGCGCGGCGGTCAGGTTCGCCCGGCTGATCCGCACGCCGGAGGGCGAGCCGGTCGAGCCCGAGGTGTACTGCAGGTAGGCGGGGGCGTCCGAGGGCTCGGGCGGCCGCCACCCGGCCGCGCCCGCGGTGCCGACCGCGTCGACCTCCAGCACGGCCGGGGCGTCGCCGGGCAGCGCCTGGAGCACGGCCTCGACCGAGCGCCTGGCGGCGGTGGTGGTGAGCACGACATCCGGCGCGCAGTCGGCCAGCACGGCGCGCAGCCGCTCGTCGGTGCGCAGCGGTTCGGGCGCGTACAGCGGCACCGCGGTCAGCCCGGCGTAGCAGCAGGCCAGGAACGCCACCAGGTAGGCGGGCTCGTGCGGGCACAACACCGCGACCCGCGCGTCCGGCGCGCGGTCGCGGCGCAGGCGCGCGGCGACGGCGCGCGCCCTCTCGTCGAGTTCGGCGTAGGTCAGCGTGGTGGTGGCGGCTCGCCGCCCGCCGGCGGCCACCGCGTACGACACGTGGGTGATGGCGGGCGCGGCTCCCGAGGTCGCCGCCGCCTGCCGTACGGCATCGACAAGGTCCATGGGCACCTCTAGTCCTCTGTGAGACCGGACCCGGTACCGAGCTGCGCGAAGCGCTCGCGGCTCTCCAGCGCCGCCCGCGCGGCCTCGTCCAGGCTCGTGGAGATCCAGGCCAGCAGGTCCTGCTCGGCGCTGTCGGCGGCCTCCTGCCAGACCTTCTTCCGTCCGGCGACCACGTTCATCTGGATGTGCAGGACCTCCTGGCCGGCCCGCACCCCGAGGCGCGCGGCCTTGACGCGCCTGCGCAGCTCGTTGCGCGACCAGCCGTGCTCCTCCGCCTGGTCGAGCCAGCCGTCCTGCTGGTCCTCGGCCAGGCCCGCCACCTCCGCGTGGTGCTGGAAGCTGAGCTTGTCCCTGCGGCGCCGGTGCGCGACCCGCCTGGACACCCAGGCGTAGTTGCGCAGCGTCTGGTAGTCGAGGCCGGTCTCGGCGATCGCGCGCTTGTACCGGTCGGGGAAGTGCGCCTGCCCGTAGATCAGCCAGTCGCCCAGCCACCAGGACGAGGAGTCGGAGATCGTGAAGATCTGCCGGCCGAGCCGGCTCCACTCGCCCAGCGACATCGAATCCGGCAGGGCCAGGGCGGTCCGCCGGGTGATCCCCGGGCCCGCCACGGCCGGCCGCCGGCGCGGCTCGGGCCGGGACGGGCCGCCGTCCGTCATGTCGGATCCCCTCGTCACGTCGCCGACAGCGACGAGTCCTGCTGCGCCTGGGGCTTGGGCAGCCGGTCGTAGATGAAGTCGCCCAGGTCGGCGAAGGTCGTCCCGGTGAAGCCCGACATGTCGTCGAGCAGGGCGATGCCGTAGGTGTCCTCCAGCGCGAGGACCAGCAGGACGATCGAGAAGGAGTCGAGGTTGGTCAGGTCCGTCAGCTCGGGCAGCTCGTCCAGGTCCTTCAGCTCCGGGATGCTCTCCTCGCTCGTGGTGTTGGGCACCAGGTCGAGGTTGGAGAACAGCAGGATCTTGAGCGCCTCGCGCTCCACGTTCTCCTGGACGACGGCGCGGTCGTCGACGGCGGTCATGAGCTCGCGTTCCCTTCGCTGGTTCCGGACAGGGCCACCGGCTGCCCGAACGGTTCGAGTTCCTCGACCCGGCGCCTGGCGGCGGGGTCGAGCACGAGCCGGCGCAGCAGGGTCGGGCCGTCCTTCTCCCACTTGTGCCGGTACAGGGCGGAGATGTGCACGTCCAGGAGCTGACCCTGCTGGTGGACGAAGTCGGAGAGCGTCGCCTCCGGCACGGCCTGCAGCGTCGCGCGATGGGCCTCCAGGCTGACGCCGACGGTCCAGAAGTAGATCTTCCTGAGGTTCCACATGGCGAAGGCGTAGTTCACGATCAGCATGGTGGCCTCGGTGAGCAGGCCGTTGATCGCCTTGGCCGCGGGCGGGTCGAGGTCGCTCGCCGGCCCGCCGACAACGCTGGCCTGGACGTGCTGGGCGGCCTGGTCGAGATGGTGCAGCGAGGCGTAGCCCACGGTCCGCCCGGTGTCGCAGCGCTGCACGAGGAACTCGGCGACGGTGTCACTGGCGTGCAGCGACGTGAAGACCTCCGGCGCCGGGAGGTCGCCGACCCCGGCCTCCTGCAGGAGGCCGTAGACGCTGTGCCCCGGCTCGACCGCCGGCGGGCACAGCGCCGTCCTCCTCGTTTTGACATGAGGAAATAGCACGTTCATTCACCTCGCATTTATTGCGGCGAATAATGTCTCGCCAGCGGGACAAACGCTAGGTCCGGGCGATGTGCCGGTCAAGTTATTGCAAAAGTGGCCGAATGGCTGTCATGGTCTGAATCGCCAGGAATCCAGCCGGTTGTATTAACAAGGGAAGCGGGGTTGCCGCATATGACTCTGCGGACGGATAATTCAAGCTTTACCGCGGCGCTCGTGGAGCCGAAGACCGAGGCCGGGCGCGCGTTGCGATCGCTCATCCTGCCGCACCTGAACACCATTCGCGCGAGCGCATTCGAAAACGATCGCCGCGGTGCTTTTCCCGGGGAAATCTTCGCGGCCCTCCGCAAGGACGGCGTGCTCGGCGCCACCGTACCAGCGGACCTCGGCGGGCTGGGCGTGGAGTGCATGCACGACGTCGCGTTCGCGCTGCGTCTGGTGGCCGAGGCCGACGCGTCCACGGCGCTGGCGCTGCACATGCAGCTCAGCCGCGGCCTGACGCTCGGCTACGAGTGGCGGCGCGGGCCCGCGGTCGCCAGGGCGCTCAGCGAACGGCTGCTGCGCGCGATGGCGGCCGGCGAGGCCGTGGTCCCGACCGGGGTCAAGGACATCCCCAAGGGCGGCGTCGTCACCGAGCTGCGCCGCGCCGGCACCGGCGGCTGGCTGCTCACGGGCGGCAAGACCCTGGTCAGCCTGTCGCCCGCGGCCACCCACTTCGCGGTGTACGCCAAGGCGCACGTGCCGGACGGCCCGGCGCGGTCGGCGATGGCGGTGCTCACCCGCGACCGGCCCGGCCTGACCGTGCTGGACAACTGGGACGGGCTGGGCATGCGCGCCTCGGGCACCGTCGACCTGCTCTTCGACGACTGCGCGATCCCCGAGGAGGACGTCATCCTGCGCGGCGTGCACGGCGCCCAGGACAACGCCATGCTGGCCGGCCAGACGGTCAGCTCCGTCACCATGCTCGGCATCTACTACGGCATCGCGCACGCGGCCCGCGACATCGCGGTCGACACGCTGCTGAAGCGCGGCAGCGCCAAGCCCGCGGCCAGGACCCTGGTGGCGGAGATCGACGTGAAGCTGCACACCCTGCGGTCGAGCGTCGGCGCCGCGCTGGCGGTGGCCGACGAGCTCGCCTACCGCGAGACGGCCGACCCAGGCGAGCGCGGGCTGGCCATGATGACGCCGTTCCAGGCGGCCAAGCTCGCGGTCAACCGGCTCGCGCCCGAGGTGGTCAACGAGGCCATGTTCCTGGTGGGCGGCGCCTCCTACACCGGCGCCCACCCGCTGTCGCGTCTCTACCGCGACGTGCGGGCCGGCGCGTTCATGCACCCCTTCACCTACGTGGACGCCGTCGACTACCTCAGCGGCCTGGTGCTGCCCTCATGAAGGTGCTGCTGGCGACCTACGCCGAACGCGCCCACTTCCTCGGCATGGTGCCGCTGGCGTGGGCGCTGCAGAACGCCGGCCACGAGGTGCGGGTGGCCAGCCAGCCCGAGCTCACCGACGTCATCACCGCGACCGGGCTGACGGCCGTCCCGGTGGGCAAGAACCACATCCTGCACCAGCTCAGCAAGCGGCCGGAGGCGTGGGGTGAGAAACCGCCGCCCGCCTTCGACTTCGCCGAGCTCCGGCCGGAGAAGCTGACCTGGGAGTACCTGGGCAACGGGTACGGCGAGCAGTTCGTCCCGTGGTGGTGCCGGGTGGTCAACGACCCGATGATCAGGGAGCTGACCGAGTTCGCGCTGTCGTGGCGTCCCGACCTGGTGGTGTGGGAGGCGGTCACCTACGCGGGCCCGATCGCGGCCAAGGCGTGCGGCGCGGCGCACGTGCGCGTCCTGTGGAGCCTCGACCTGTTCGCCCGCCTCCGCGCCGCCTACCTGGACCTGGTGCGGGAGCGGCCGGGCGAGCGCCACGACGCCCTGGCCGGCTGGATCGAGGCCAGGGGAGCGCGGTTCGGCGTGCGCTTCTCCGAGGACATGGCGGCCGGGCAGGCCACCGTCGACTGCATGCCGGCCTCGATCCGGCTGGCCGGGACCGGTCAGCGGTACCTGCCCATGCGCTACCGGCCCTACAACGGGCGCGCGGTCGTCCAGGACTGGATGTGGACGCCGCCCGAGCGGCCGCGCGTGTGCCTGACGCTCGGCACGTCGGCCACCGAGCGGCTCACCGGCTACAGCGTGTCGGTCCAGGAGCTGCTGGACGCGCTGGCGGACCTGGACGTCGAGCTGGTGGCCACGATCCCGGAGAAGGAGCAGGCCGGGCTGCGCGAGGTCCCGGACAACGCGAGGATCGTGCCGTTCGTGCCGTTGAACGCGCTGCTGCCCAGTTGCTCCGCCGTGGTCAACCACGGCGGAGCGGGCACGTTCCTCACCTCGCTCGTGCACGGGGTGCCGCAGCTCGTCGTGCCGTACATGTTCGACGACGGACTACGCGCCGAGCGCCTGGCCGAGCTGGGCGCGGGCCTGGTGCGCGAGGGCGCGCTGGTGAGCGCGGCGAGCGTGCGGGCCGACCTGGTGCGCCTGCTCACCGACGATTCGTTCGGCCGGGCGGCGGCCGGGCTCCAGGAGGAGGCGGCCGCCATGGCCACGCCGCGTCAGCTGGTGGCCGAGCTGGAACGGCTCGTGGCCGAGCGGGGATAGGCGGACCTGGCGCAGATCATCGCCGCGATGCCGCGCACGGTGGCGAAGTCGCGCGCGGCGATGGTCTCCAGGTCCACGTCGTCGCCCCAGCGCTCGTTGAGGAAGGTGAGCAGGACCGCCGAGTTGATGGAGTCGAGCACCCCCCACTCCAGCAGGGGCGAGGTCTCCTCCAGCTCGCCCCCCGGATCGCCGTCCAGGAAACGGGTCCTGACGAACGTCATCAGCTCGGCGGTCACGTTCTCTTCACTCGGGCTCATGGCAGCAGCTCTCCTAGCGCTCTTCTGTCGATCTTCCCGTTGGCGGTTCTGGGCAGCGCGGTGACCATCACGAACGAGTCGGCGATCAGGTACGGCGGCAGCCGCCCGGCGCTGTGCCGCTTCAGCGCGAGCACGCCGGGACGCGTGCCCTGCTCCGGCACCACGAAGGCGACCAGGCGGCGGCCCAGCCCGTCGCCCACGGCGCCGACCGCCACCTCGGCCACCTCGGGATGCGTGGCGAGCACGGCCTCCACCTCGCCCGGCTCGATCCGGTGCCCGCGCACCTTGACCAGGTCGTCGACCCGGCCGACGAACTCGAAGCCGCCGTCGGTCCGCACCGCGGCGAGGTCGCCGGTGCGGTAGGGGCCCTGGTGCGGCTCGCGTCCCCAGTAGCCGCGCATGACCGTGGGGCCGGACACGCACAGCTCCCCCTCCTCGCCAGGCCCGGCCCGGCGGCCGTCGGGGCGTTCGGCCCAGACCTGGTCGCCGCAGCACGGCCGGCCGATCGGGACCGGCCGCTCCCGCTCCAGGTCCGCCCGGGTGACCTCGTGCGCGGTGCAGACGTTGGTCTCGGTGGGGCCGTAGAGGTTGAGCAGCCTGGCCGTGGTCCAGCGCGCCAGGTCCCTGACGTACCCGATGGGGAAGCTCTCCCCGGCGAACAGCACCGCGCGCAGCCCGGCCGGCGCGGGCCGGTCGAGCAGGCCGCCGTCCCTGATCATCAGCATGAGCGCGGACGGCACCGAATACCACACGCTGATCCGCCGGCGCCAGAGGAAGTCCACCAGCGCCGTGGGGGCGTACGCGAGCCCGGCGGGGACGGGGCAGACCGTCGCGCCGCCGGCGAAGGCGGCGTAGAGGTCGAGCACCGACAGGTCGAAGGTGAGCGGCGCGTGGTTGGCGAACCTGTCGCCCGGGTGCGCGCCCAGTTCCCCGGCCGCCCAGTCCACGAACGCGCACGCGCCGCGGTGGGTGATGCTCACGCCCTTGGGCGTCCCGGTGGAGCCCGAGGTGTAGAGGATGTAGGCCAGGTCGCCTGGGCCGGTCGGCGGTTCGGGGCGCGAGACGCCACCGGCGACGGCGGTGGCCGGGTCGATACGGGGCAGGCCGGAGATCTCCTTGCCGGTGCAGATCGCCGCGGCCGCGCAGTCGCGGGCGATCGCCTCGACGCGGGCCAGGGGCGCCGAGGCGCCGGCCGGCACGTAGGCGGCGCCCGCTCGCAGCACGGCCTGCGTGGCCACGATGGCCTCCGCCGACGTCTCCGACCAGATGACGACGCGGTCGCCGGCCCGCACCCCGGCCTGGGCCAGCAGGCCGGCCAGCGCGTTCGCCCGCTGGTCGAGCTCGCCGTAGGTGAGCGGCGGGCCCGGGCCGTCGACGGCCACGGCCCGCGGGTCGCGCGCCGCCGCCTCGATCGCGTAGCGGTGCAGCATCACAGTCCGAGTCCTCTCGCGATGAGCTCCTTCTGCATGTCCGTCGTCCCGGAGAAGATCGTGCTGGGTACGGCGTCGCGCAGGTGCTCCTCGATCCCGCCGTCACGCAGGTACCCGGCGGCGCCGAACAGCTGGACGGCGTCGAGCGCGTTGGCCACGGCGGCCTCGGAGACCGCCACCTTGGCCAGCGCGGCCGCCCGCCCGGCCGCCTCGCTCGCCTGGTCGAGCTGCCAGCAGGCGCGGTAGAGCAGCAGCCGGGCGCTCTCCAGGCGCAGCTTCATGCCCGCGAGCCGGTGGGAGACGGCCTGGAAACCGCCGATGTTCCTGCCGAACTGGCGGCGTCGCCCGGCGTGCCCCACGCACCGGTCGAGCTGGCGTTCCATGACCCCCAGGTAGATGGCGGGCAGGCAGGCGCGTTCCCACGCCATCGACCGCCTGAACACCGCGGCGCCTGAACCTTCCGCACCCAGCCGGTACCTGGCCGGGACCCGGCAGCCGGTGAAGCGGACCCGGGCGGCGTGGCAGCCGTCCAGGCCCATCTTGGGCAGCGCCGGGCCCACCGCCACGCCGGGCAGGTCGTGCGGCACGGCGAAGGCGGTGATGCCCAGGAAGCCGGCCGCCGGGTCCGTGACCGCGTACGTGACGAACACCCCGGCGACGGGGGCGTTGCTCACGAACGACTTTTCCCCGTCGAGCACGTACACCTCGCCGTCGCGGCGGGCGCGCGTCGCCAGCGCCCCGGTGTCGGAGCCCGCGCCGTCCTCCGTCATCGCGTTCGCCGCGATCAGGTCTCCCGCCGCCAGGCCGCGCAGCAGCTCGCCGCGCACCTGCGCGCCCGCGTGCTCGCGCACGGGCACGCCGCAGGCCAGCAGGTGGGCGGCGACGGCGAAGGCCAGGCCGGTGTCGGCGCCGCCCATCGTGTACGCCTCCAGCTCCAGCGCCGTGTCGAGCGCGCCCAGCCCGCCGCCGCCGTGCTCGGCGGGCAGGCAGGCGCCGGTCAGCCCGAGCGCGGCGGCCCGCAGCCACCCGGCCCGATCGAAGCAGGACGGTGATTCGTTCGGAGGATGTGCGGCCGCGAGGATCTCCGCCCGCCGGTCGCGTTGCCGCGCGGACAGCGCGAAATCCATGCCCTCACCCCGCCATCGGACGGGCGGCCAGGATCTTCACGACGGCGCACGAGATCGTGATGCCCGGGCCGATGCCGCCCATCAGCACGTGGTCGCCAGGACCGACCTGCCCGCTGCGCACCAGGTGGTCCAGCGCGACCAGATGGTCACTGGCGCCCAGGTGCCCGATGGTCCTGGCGTGGTCCCAGGTCGACCGGGACATCGGCAGCCCGAGCAGCGACATCCACCGGTGCTCGACCGCCTCGGGCGACAGGTTCGTGAACGCCGTCCTGGTGACGTCCGAGCCCCTGATGCCGGCTTCGCGCAGCGTCTTGGCCAGCACCGCCGCCGACCGCTGCTGGACGGTGACCCACGAGAACGCGACCTCCTCGTCGGCCTCGCACAGTCGGACGAACTCCTTGGTCCGCGCGTCGAAGTCGACGGGTTCGCCGGTGGTCGCGCTGGGCGGGAACAACTCCTCGCCGCACCGGTGCAGCACCTCCGCCTCGGGGACGGACAGGGAGTTGACCGCGAGCACCTCGGCGAAGCCGCCGTCCCGGCTGAGGACCACCGCGGACGCGCCGTCGCCGAGCAGGAAGTCGGGGCCCGCCCGCCAGCGGTCGATCCTGGGCGTGCCGAAGTTGTCCGCCGCCACGATCAGCGCGTGCCGGCCCGGCGCCTCGGCCGGGAGGAAGCCCCCGGCCAGCTGCAGGGCCGCGAGCACGCCGTTGCAGCCCTGCCGCAGCTCGACCGCCAGCCCCTTGCCGCCGACCAGGTGATGTTGCAGGTAGTAGTGGGGGGACCAGCCGTCGGGCCCCTGGTGCCAGACGTCGCAGTAGAGCAGCAGGCCGGTGTCGCCCGGCTCCAGCCCGCTCTCGGCGAACGCCTGTCTCGCCGCGGTGAGCGCCATTTCCGGCGCGGGCACGCCGTCGGCCACCGCCACGCCCAGCAGGCCGCCGCCGCGCAGCCGGTCCGGCGGGCACCGGCCGTCGGCCACCGCGCTCTCGACGCCGACCGGCTCGCCGACGTAGGCGGCCAGGCCCGCCATGAAGATTCCCTGCGTGCGCATGATCAGCCTCTCAGACGCGGTGACCGGCTGCTTCGAGGTAGCGGTCGAGTACGGTCCGGTAGTAGTCGGGGCCGAAGTCCATCTCGGTGACGGCGGGCACCAGCCGCCTGAGCTTGTCGGTGGAGATCCAGTGCGCGGTGCCCTCGTCGATCACGACGCGTTCCACGGACACGCCGAGCCGCTTCTCCAGGTGGTCGATGACCAGGCCGATCGGTACCGACTGGCCGGTGGCCATGTTGAGCACCTCGCGCTCGACCCCGGCCGCGAGGATCTTGTCCAGCATGCTCACCCAGTCGCCGACGTGGATGAGGTCCCGCCTGGCGCTGCGGTAGAGGGTCACCGACCCGGTGGCGATCTGGTCCATGAGCGCGGGGATCAGGCGGTTGCCCGGCCCGCCGGGGCCCACCACGTAGCACAGCCGCAGGATGAGGTGGCGGACGCCGGAATCCATGATCAACCGTTCGAGGCTGTGCTTGTGCACGCCGTACGGTGTCACCGGGTCGACCCGCTCGTCCTCGACGCCGCGGCAGCCGGGGGCGCCGTACATGCTCATCGACGCCGTGGAGAAAAAGACGAACACGCGCCCGGTGTCGGCGCACCGCCGCAAATTCTCCAGGACCAGCGAGGTCTCGCGTTCGTAGTCCGTCTCGGAATTCTTCCAGAGAGAGACTCCGGCGGCGAATATCAGGTGCTCGGGGTGAGTGTCGGCAATTGGCCGCAGATGGCGCGCGAGAAATCCGTTGCCCACGATCTCCATGGTCGGGACCTGCTTTCGCGTTCGACAAACGAGGTGTCCCGCCAGCGAGACATCCACTTTTAACGCGATGGTGCCCGAAATGGCGGAACGGATCAACTCATCGTGTATCCGGGGAAATTCGCTGGCATTGTGACCAGTTATGATGGTGGATCGAGAAAAGCAACTCGCCGTCTTGCGCAAGCGCCTGGCCGAATGCGCCGGCGGGGTGGGCGGCGCCCTGACGGTCACGGGTCCCGTCGCCTGTGGCAAGACCGCGCTGCTCCGGGCGGCCGAGGCGCCCGCCCGCTCGCTCGGGTTCGAGGTGCGGGCCGCGCGGGCCGCCGACGCGGGGCGCAGGGAGCCGCTGGGCCTGCTGCGCCGCCTGTTCATGGCCGAGCGGCTGCCTGCCGACCTGCCGCACGGGGGCGCCCCGTGGGTGCGGATGATGAACACGATCTGGGCCGGGGCGGTCACCGCCCGGCCCCTGTTGCTCAGCGTGGACGACGCCGACGAGGCCGACGAGGCGTCGCTGCGCTGCCTGGACTACTTCGTCCGGCGGGCCCGTTCCGCCCCGGTGCTGGTGATGGTGAGCGAGCGGTCGCGGGCCGGGCGGGCGGTCCGTCCGGTCCGGCCCTGCCACGAGGTCGTCGTCGGCCCGGTCGGCGCCGACGGGGTCACCGAGATGGCCCGCCGGCGCCTGAGCCCGCGCGCGGCCGAGCGGCTGGGGCCCGGGCTGCACCGGCTGAGCGGCGGCAACCCGCTGCTGGTCCGGGCGCTCCTGGCCGACCTCGACGGCTACGCGGACACGCTCGAACAGGCCGTCGGCCACCACTACCGGCAGGCCGTGGTGGCCCTGCTGCGCCGGGCCGGCGGCGCCGAGCTGCAGGTGGCCAGATGCCTGGCGGTCCTGGGCGACCAGGGCTTCCCCGAACTGCTGGAACGCATGCCCGGCCTCGACGGCCGCGCCGTGGACGCGGCCGTCACCGCGCTCGGCGCCGCCGGGCTGCTGCTCGACGGCCGGTTCCGGCACCCGGCCGCCCGCCTGGCGGTCATCGCCGACACCGGCCAGCGCGACCGGGAGGAGCTGCATCGGCGCGCGGCCGAGCTCGCGCACGGCGTGGCCTGGGCGCTGTCCAGGGAACTGTCGCGGGAGCTGAGCGACGCCGAGCAGCGGGTCGCCACGCTGGCCGCGCACGGCTACCGCAACCGGGAGATCGCCAAGCGGCTGAGCATCACGGTGAGCACCGTGGAGCAGCACCTGACCAAGATCTACCGCAAGCTCAACATCGACGGCCGGGCCAGCCTGCGCCGCGCCGTGCCGCCGCAGGCCCGCACCCCCGACCTGGTCAGTCCTGGCTGACCTCCCAGGTGACGGGGAACGGCTCCTTCTTCAGCGGCTCCCACCAGTCGCGGTTGCCGGCGTACCAGCGCGCGGTCTCCGACAACCCGCGCTCGAAGGGCACTTGCGGCGCGTATCCGAGCTCCCGCTCGATCTTGCGGCTGTCCAGGGAGTACCTGCGGTCGTGGCCCTTGCGGTCGCGGACGAACCTGATCATCGACCGGTCCGCCCCGGCGATGTCCAGCAACATCGTGGTCAGTTCGAGGTTGGGCAGCTCGGTGTCGCTGCCGATGTTGTAGACCTCTCCCGGGCGCCCGCCGGTGGCGACCAGGGCGATGCCGCGGCAGTGGTCGTCGACGTGCACCCACTCCCGCACGTGGAGCCCGTCGCCGTAGACGGGGACGGGCTCGCCGTCCAGGAGGTTGGTGATGAACAGCGGGATCACCTTCTCGGGGAACTGGAAGGGCCCGTAGTTGTTGGAGCACCTGGTGATGCTGACGGGGAAGCCGTAGGTGTGGCAGAAGGCGCGGGCGAGCAGGTCCGACGCCGCCTTGGAGGCCGAGTAGGGCGAGTTGGGCTGCAGCGGATCGCTCTCCACCCACGAGCCCTCGGCGATCGAGCCGTAGACCTCGTCGGTGGACACCAGCACGAACCGCGCCACGCCGTTCCGGTGCGCGGCCTCCAGCAGGGTCTGGGTGCCGACCACGTTCGTGGTGACGAAGTCCACCCCGCTGCTGATCGACCTGTCGACGTGGGTCTCGGCGGCGAAGTGCACCACCAGCGAGACGCCCGGCATCAGCTCGGCCAGCAGGCCCTCGTCGCAGACGTCCCCGCGCACGAAGGTGAATCCTGGATGGCCGGCCACGGCGGCCAGGCTCTCCGTCGTGCCCGCGTAGGTCAGCTTGTCCAGGACGGTGACCTCGGCGCCCGCCAGCCCGGGATAGTCGCCGTTCAGCAGCCGCCGCACGAAGTTCGATCCGATGAAGCCGGCGCCGCCGGTTACCAGAATGCGCATGTGACCCGCTCTCCAGGTGATCAGGCCAGGGCCTGGGCGATTTCCATGACGTATTGGCCGTAGGTCGAGTTCTTCATCTCGATGCCGCGGCCGTAGCAGGCTTCGACGTCGATGTAGCCGAGGCGCAGCGCGATCTCCTCCAGGCAGGCCACCCGCACGCCCTGGCGGTGCTCCATGATCTGGACGTACTGGCTGGCGTCGAGCAGGGACTGGTGCGTGCCCGCGTCGAGCCAGGTGAATCCCCGGCCGAGCTCGATCAGCCGGGCCCTGCCCTGCGCCAGATAGGCCCGGTTGACGTCGGTGATCTCCAGCTCGCCGCGCGCGGACGGGCGGATGTTCTTGGCGATGTCCACCACGTCGGCGTCGTAGAAGTAGAGCCCGGTGATCGCGTTGTCGGAGCGCGGGCGCAGCGGCTTCTCCTCCAGCGAGACGACCCGGCCGTCCTGGTCGAGTTCGGCGATGCCGTACCGCTGCGGGTCCTTGACCGGGTAGCCGAACAGGACGCAGCCGTCGAGCGTGGCCCGCGCGGTGCGCAGCACCTCGGGGAAGCCGGCCCCGTGGAACAGGTTGTCGCCCAGGATCAGCGCGGACGGCCCGCCCGCCACGTGGTCGGCGCCGACGACGAAGGCGTCGGCGATGCCGCGCGGCTCGTCCTGCTCGGCGTAGGTGAGGTTGAGCCCGAACTGCGCGCCGTCGCCGAGCAGCGCGGCCATGGCCGGGATCGCGCTCGGCGTGGAGATGATCAGGATGTCCCTGATTCCGGCCAGCATGAGCACCGAGAGCGGATAGTAGATCATCGGCTTGTCGTAAATGGGCAGCAATTGCTTGGAGGTGGTCAGAGTCAGCGGATATAGTCTCGAGCCCGATCCTCCGGCGAGAACAATGCCTTTCATGGCGCCCTCCTTATTTCGGCTGGAAGCCTACTTCCGCGTCGTCGGCAGGTGACAACCCCTAGGTCGGTAGGGGTTGGACCGGCCGTGACGGCCGATGCTACGGTCCGACGACAAATTGCTTTCCGAAAGGCGGGCGATGCGCATTCTGTTCGCGACCTACGCGGAGAAATCACATTTCCATGTCATGGTGCCGCTCGCCTGGGCGCTGCACAATGCCGGCCACGAGGTCCGGGTGGCGAGCCAGCCCGAACTCACGGAGACCATCACCCGCGCGGGCCTGACCGCGGTCCCGGTCGGCAAGAACCACAGTTTCTGGCGGGCCAACCGGGTCTATTCGTTCTTCGACCCCCGGGAAGAGAGCCAGCTCTACGACATGACCGAGCCGGACGAGACGAAACTGTCCTGGGAGGTCATGTCCACCGGCTACTCGTGGTTCGTGCGCTGGTGGTGCTGGCTGGTCAACGACGGCCTGGTCGAGGAGCTGACCGACTACTGCCGGCAGTGGCGGCCCGACCTGGTGATCTGGGAGCCCATCACGTACGCGGCCCCCATCGCCGCGACGGCGTCGGGCGCGGCCCACGGCCGCATGATGTGGTGTCTCGACCTGTTCGGCCGCATGCGCTTCCGCTTCACCAGGGCCATGCTCGCCCAGCCGCCGGCGGATCGGAAGGACCCGCTGGTCGCCTGGCTGCGCAGCCGGGCCGCCCGGGTGGGGGTGGACTACTCCGACGACATGACCACCGGCCAGTTCACCATCGACCACACCCCGCCGTCGTTCCAGCTCGGGCTCGACCTGCCCTACGTCCCGCTGCGCTACGTGCCGTACAACGACGTGGCGGTGGTGCCTGACTGGCTGCGCGCCCCGCCGTCCCGTCCGCGGGTCTGTCTCACGCTGGGCATGACAGCGACGGAACGCCTCGACGGCTACAACGTCTCGGTCCAGGACCTGCTGGACTCCCTGGCCGACCTGGACATCGAGCTGGTGGCCACGATCTCGCCGGCGCAGCGCGAGCGCGTGCGGCGGGTGCCGCCGAACACCCGCGTGGTGCCGTTCGTGCCGTTGAAGGAGCTGGTTCCCAGCTGCGCCGCGGTCATCAACCACGGCGGGAACGGAACGTTCTACACGACCCTGGCCGCCGGGGTGCCGCAACTGGTCCTGCCGACGCTGTTCGACGAGCCGGTCCGCGCCGAACTGCTGGCCGAGCAGGGGGCGGGCCTGATGATGCGCCCGTCCGAGGTGACCGGCGCGGGGGTGCGCGACAACCTGCTGCGCCTGCTCGGCGAGCCGTCCCTGGGCGCGAACGCGCGCCGGCTGCGCGCCGAGATCGCCGCGATGCCGACCCCGCACCAGGTCGCCCACCGTCTGACAGGAGGATGACGATGTACGGAGCCGATCTCGCCGACGTCTACGACGCGATCTACCGAGGCCGGGGCAAGGACTACCGGGCCGAGGCCGCCCGGGTGGCCGAGCTGATCAGGCAGCGCCGCCCGGACGCCGCGAGCCTGCTCGACGTCGCCTGCGGGACGGGCACCCACCTGGCCTTCTTCGGCGAAGAGTTCGGGCACGTGGCAGGGCTGGAGCTGTCGGCGGACATGCTGGCGGTCGCCCGCGACCGGCTGCCGGACGTCGAGCTGCACCAGGGCGATATGCGCGACTTCCGCCTGGACGCCACGTTCGACGCGGTGACCTGCCTGTTCAGCTCGATCGCCTACATGGAGACCGAGGACGAGCTGACGGCCGCGCTCGGCCGCATGGCCGCCCACCTGTCGCCGGGCGGGGTGCTGATCGTCGAACCGTGGTGGTTCCCCGAGGACTTCATCGACGGCTACGTCGCCGGCCACGTGGTCACCGTCGACGGCCGGACGATCGCCCGCGTCTCGCGCACGGTCCGCGACGGGGGCAGGAGCGTGATGGACGCGCACTACGTGGTGGCCTCCGCCGACTCCGGCGTCAGGCACTTCACCGTGAACCACGCCAACACGCTGTTCCCGAGGAAGGTCTACGAGGCGGCCTTCGAACGGGCCGGGCTCGAGGTGGACCACCTCGAAGGCGGGCTGTCCGGGCGCGGGCTGTTCAGAGGCGTGCGCACGGGCTGAGAGCGGCGGATCCGAGCGCGACGGAGCCGGCGTGACCGCCCCCTGGCGGTCACGCCGGCTCCACTCAGTTCTTCACGGTGTCGTTCTCGGGCCGGTACTCGCCGATGACGTCCTGGGCGATGCTCTCCAAGCCGTCGACCATCCAGTTGACCAGGTCCCGGTTCTGCATGCGGGCGGCCAGCTTCCACCGCTCCAGCTGCTCCGGGCTGGAGGTGAGACGCACGTTCACGTCCACGGTGTGATCGCGTTGCGACGCGTCCGCCCGCAACGTCTTGTCAGGTCCGGTGGCGCCGCGCAGCTCCCTGCGCAGCCGGTTCCTCGACCAGGCGTGGCGCTCGGCACGCAGGAGCCACAGGTCCTGGTCGGCCGGGCTCAGCGCGGCCACCTCCGCGTGGTGGGCGAAACTCAGCTTGTCCCTGCGCCTGCCCAGGCTGAACCGCCGGGCCACCCAGGCGTAGTTGCGCAGTGTCTGGTAGTCGAGCGAGGTCTGTTCGATGGCCATCCGGTACCGGTCGGCGTACTCCTTCTCTCCGTAGATCAACCAGTCGCCCAGCCACCACGCGGAGGAATCGGTGATCAGCGAGATCTGCTTGCCGATGCGCTCCCAGATGGAGTAGGCGAGGCTGTTGGGGAACTGCAGGCCGGTACGCCGGGTCACGACGGACCTGTCCAGTCCCAGCCGTTGGGAACCCTCATTCTGTTCTTGCTTCGTGAGACCGTGGGGTGACTGGTCTCTCATGGCACCTCCGTTGCATGGTTGTTCTCTCGTGGTGTCCGTGAGGCGGCCGAGGACATGAGGGGTAGGTGGAGCGAGACCTTCTCGAACGCCCGGTCGGGCGGTCGCAGATAGAGAACCAGGGCGCCTGACATGGCCAGGGCGAAGCTGCCCAGGCCCATCAGCAGCGCGATCGAGGCGTGCAGGAAGAGGCCGGCGGCGAGGAGGTAGGGCAACCCGTTCCCGCGGGCCACCAGGCCGAAGACCAGCGCGAACTCGATCGCCACCGCGCCCCAGGTGAACAGGGTGACACCGACGGGATGAGCGAGCACCGGGCCGAGAAGCGGCGCGGCCCACCCGGCGCTGCCGAACATGGGATCGCTGAGCCAGTAGTACATGGCGGTGCCGTCGGCCCATTCCTCCCTGCCGAGTTTCGCCATGGACGCCTGCAGGTAGATGCCGGCCACCTGCAGCCGGATCACCAGCAACGCCGACCAGGCCACCAGCGAGGCGGTCACGTCCGGCACGGAGGCGGGGGCCCGCCAGTGCCAGGCGCGGCCGTCGGTCAGCGCGACGGGCAGCAGCAGCAGGCACAGCACCGCCGTCACCTGATCCCCGCCGTCGGGGACGGTCGCGGACGCCTGGAAGCTGACCGCCACCCACCAGTGCGGCAGCGCGGTGAACCGCGGCCGCCAGCCCGAGGCGGTCACCAGCAGGATCGCGATCGCGACCGGCTTGGCCCAGGCGGGTTCGAGTACGCAGAACAGCCCGGCGGCCGCCAGGCCGTCGCACATGGGGAACTCCAGAGCGCCGGCCGCCGGCCTGAACAGCGACGAGGTGTCGCTGGCCAGGAGGGTGCCGAGGGTGCCGAGGGCGAGGACGGTCCTGGCCAGGCCGTAGACGTTCGTCCACGGGCTCGCCAGGGCGAATCCGCGGGCCCGCGCGCCCAGTGCGCTCAGCATGCCACCTCCAACCGGACGACGCTCGCCGGGATGCCGGTCCGCGCCGCCGCGTCCGACCAGGCCCAGGGCAGCGGGCGCTGCCTGGACAGGCCCACCTCGCCGCAGACCAGCGGCTCCGGCGCGGGATTGGTCACCGGCACGGGCGTGCCGTACGCGGCCAGACAGTCCGCGACGGCGCCCGATTCGCAGTTCGACCACCGTTCCTTGGGGACGGCCGAGGTCAGGAGACCGAGATCGACCGCTTCCGCGCGCGAGGCGCGGTTCAACCCCAAGGCGTTGCGCGGCTCCGCGTGCGGTGCGCGCATCGCCGGCTCCCACCTCCCCGTTACCGCCCGCCAGAGGACCTCGCGCGGTTCCCTCGCGGATTTGGTGAAGAACGCCCATCCCTGCGGAGCCACCACCCGGATCTCACGACCGACCGACCGCTGCGCGGGCAGTTCGACGGCCGTGGCCGGCAACTGGCTGACGACGACGTAGACGATGACGGTCGCCCAGGCGAACCCGAGCAGGAGCACCGTGCCTCCGAGCCCCCGATCCGTGCCCCCGAGCCCCCGATCCGTGCTCACCGGGCAAACGTCTCGGCCACGTCGTCGACCCAGCGCTCGTGACTCAGCGCGGTCTTCTCGGTCGGTTCGCCGGTCCAGTACTTGTTCTTGTTCACCACCATGTGGGTGGCCTTGAAGATCGACCTGTTGTGGTAGATGAAGGTCGCGTCGGGGCCGACGACCTGCCCGGGCGGCGGCGCCGCCCGGCCGGCCAGCTCGTACGCCGACTCGATGGCCCGGTCGATCCTGACCCGGTCCCCGCTGGTGACCGCGGCCTGGAACGTGGTGAAGAAGCCGGGGTCCAGGCGTTGCATGCCGGTGATGAGCCGCTCGGCCTCCGCGTCGGTCCACGGCCGTCCGGACTGCTCCAGCGGTAGATCAGGATGGGCTTTCGCCACCGGCCCGCGAGCCAGGAACAGGCCGTCGAACAGGGTCTTTCCGTCGTGGTCCGGGGTGTCGGTCGAGGCCAGGGCGGAGCTCCCGGCCAGGATGAGGAGGGTGACAGAGCTGCATAACATTGTTCTAATACGTCGCATGCCTAGCTCCAGGTCAGTGCGTGGCGATTAGATGTGGTTGTTATATAGCTACTCGAACAAGGTTGTAAATGCGCGTATCTTTGAAAGGTGTACTACTGCCGCGTTGCCTGCCGACGAAGGCCATAGGCGAGGAGCTCCGCAAACATGAAGCTGAGCATCGACCCGAGCTCGGCGGATCCCTTGTTCGACCAGATCGCCAGAGGCCTCAAGCGTGCTCTCACGACTGGTGCCCTGGGACCCGGTGATCGGCTGCCCACTGCCAGGGACCTGGCCGACAGCCTCCAGGTGAATCTGCACACCGTGCTGCGCGCCTACGCCATCCTCCGAGACGAGGGGCTGCTGGAGGTACGCAGGGGCCGGGGCACCGTGGTGGTGGCGCGGGCGAAGATGCTCGGTGACGCTCGATTGCATCGTGCCGTGGCCAACGTGGTCAGCGAGGCGCGCCGCGTCGGCCTGGAGGAGAACGAGCTCCTCCGTCTCGTTTCGGACGGCTTTCGGGAGCGGACCGAAATATGACAAGCTTTCCGGCAGGGGATTGGACTGCAGGGGGAAGTTGAGACAGCAGCCATGAGATCGCGGTTCACGGGTGTCGTCGTGCTCGCGCCCATGTCCTTACACGCCGTGACCATCGTGCTCCCGTTGGCGCTGCGGCATCGCCTGCCGGAACGGGTCGCCACGCACTTCACCGACGGCGAGCCCGACAACTCCGAGCCGTTGTGGGCGGCCGTCGCCGACGCCCTGCTGATGGGCACGATGGCGTGGACCCTGCTGGGCCTGCTCGCGTGGCTGCGCCCCGACGGGTCGGTGGGCCGCAGGAGCGCGGCCGGCCTGGCGCTCGGCGTGGTCGTGCTGATGGACCTGTCGGCCGTCACGGGGCTGGTGATCGCCAACCTCGATGCCGAGGTCTGGCACGAAGCCTCCTCGCCCGCCTTCACTCCCGTGCTGGTGCTCGGCGGCGCGGCGGTCGCCGCCGTGCTGGGCGGCGTGTTCGTCAGCCCGTGGCGCCGCGCGACGGACGACCCCGCGGAACCGCCGGACGACCTCGACCCGGGCCGGCCCGCGAGCGGGCGCACGGTCTGGATCGGCCGCGCCAGGAACACCACCTACATCTGGCGGACCTGGATCGCCGCCTGCGTGATGATGATCATGTTCCTCGCGGGCATGACCTGGATCATCATCCCCGCCCTCCTGTCCCTGGGCGCCGTGCTGGTCCGCGGCGACATCACCGCGGTCTTCGACGGGCGCACGCTCAAGGTGCGCAGCGCGTTGCCGTTCGTCTGGCTGCGGCGGATCAACCTGGCCGCCGTCGAGACGGCCGAGGCCGTGCAGGTGAACCCGCCGGGACTGAACAGATGGGGACTGCGCAGACACTTGATCGCGGTGCGTCCCGGTGAGGCCCTGCTGGTAGGGCTCAGGGACGGGAGTGAATTCGTCGTCACCGTGGACGACGCGGCCGCCGGTGCGGCCGAGATCAGGCAAGCCCTTCGACGTGAGGCGGGTTCCTCTCCCCGGGCGGACGATCTCTGACCCTGGCAGTGTTACCGCTCTGACCCCAGGTGTCAACGGTGTCTCGCTGGCGGGACAGCGCGTTCCTGAATCTTTGATTTCCCTCGGTGAAATGACCACACTTCCCTGCGTACTTTCCCGACGCGCAATGAGGTAATCCATGCGACGTATTGTCGTAACGGGAATCGGAGTGGTCTCCCCGCTCGGCCTTGACTGGCAGAAAACCTGGGCCGGCCTGGTCGGCGGGGTCAGCGGAATTCAGCGACTCGCCGATATCGACGTGTCCGGGCTGCCCGTGACCATCGGCGGGCAGGTGACCGGTTTCAATCCGCTGGAATATCTCCCGGCCGCGGTCGCGAAACGCGCGCAGCCGCATATTCAGCTGGCCCTGACGGCGGCCACGGCCGCATTGAACGACGCGAAACTCAGCATTGACCCGCAGCGGTCAGGAGTGGTCGTCGGAACGGTCTGCGGCACGTCGGGACCCACCACGGAGGCGGCCGACGCTCTCGGGCGGCGCGGCTTTCTCGGGCTCGGCCCGTACACGTTCACCGCCACCGGGGTGGTGACCGCAGCGGCCGAGATCGCCCTGCTGACCGGAGCGCAGGGACCGTCCGCCGCCATCGCGACGGCCTGCGCCACCGGGGCCAGCTGCGTCGGCGAGGGCATGCGCCTGATCCAGCGCGGGGACGCCGACGTCGTGCTCGCCGGCGGCTGCGACTCGATCAGCCGGCTGGAGCTGGCCGCGGCGGCCCGGGCCAAGGCGCTCTCGCGCAGGAACGACGAGCCGGAGCGGGCCAGCCGCCCGTTCGACCGGGCCAGGGACGGCTTCGTGATGGCCGAGGGCGCCGGCGTGCTGGTCCTGGAGGAGGCCGGGCACGCCCAGCGGCGCGGCGCCAGGATCTACGGGGAGCTCGCCGGGTACGGCGCCACCACCGACGCCTACCATCTCACCGCGCCCGACCCCGGCGGGTCCGGCGTCGCCCGGGCCATGCGGGCGGCGCTGGCCGAGGCCGGCGTCACCCCCGACTCCGTCGGCTACGTCAACGCCCACGGCACCGGCACCCCGCGCAACGACAGCGCCGAGATCGCGGTGATCAGGCACGTGTTCGGGGCCGGCGCCGAAACCGTGCCGGTGAGCTCGACCAAGAGCATGACCGGGCACATGCTCGGGGCGGCCGGCGCGGTCGAGGCCGCGGTCGCCCTGCAGACCGTGCTCACCGGGATCGTCCCCCCGACCGTCAACTGCGACGACCCGGAGGACACCGGGCTCAACCTCGTCCGGCACACCGCCCAGGAACACCGGGTGGACGTCGCGATCAGCAACTCCTTCGGCTTCGGCGGCCACAACGCCGTCCTGGTCGTCCGCCGCTGGCCGGACTGACCCCTCTTCGCTTGGGAGACACCATGAAACCGTCAACCGATCAGCAGGAACTGCTCCCGCGGGTGGCCGCGATCGTGGAGCAGCTGTCCGGGGTGCCCGCCGCAGAGGTCACCCCGGACAAGACCTTCGCCGGGGACCTGGAACTCGACTCGCTGTGCATCGTGGAGATCGCCTTCGCCGTGCAGGAGGAGATCGGCGTCGACATCCCCGAGGACGATCTGGCCCGGATGAGCACCGTCGGGCACCTGGTCGACTTCGCCGCGCGAGCGACGGGGGAGCGTTGACCTACGCCGAGATGCCCGCGGCCGAGCTGCTGAGCGCCGGCTTCGAGGCCGCCGACGTCGCGGAACACCCCTGGGTCGTGCGCTGGGACGCGGTCGGCGACGTCGAGGACCTGGTGCTGAGCCACCTGCCCGACACCGTCGACCTGCGGACCTCGGGCACGACGGGGCAGCCCACGACCTGGCGCCGCACCAGGGAGCAGCTGTGGCGTGAGGCCCACCTGCTGGCCGGGCTGCTGCGGCCGGACGCCCCGCGGGCGCTGGTGACGTTCGCGCCGCCCCGGCACCTGTACGGCGCGCTGGCCGGGGTGCTCGTGCCCGCGATACTCGGCGTGCCCGCCTGGCACCGGCCGCGCTACTTCGGCGCGATGCCGGACGAGCGGGGCGGCGCCTGGGCGGTCACCGCGCTGCCCTGGACCTTCTCGATCCTGGGACGGCACCGGGAATGGGTGGCCGCGGCCGAGCGCATCACGATCCTGCACAGCACCGCCATGCTCCCCCCGTCGGCGGCCGAGACGCTCGGCGAGATGGGGGCGGGGCGGGCCCGCCTGGTCGAGGTGTTCGGATCGACGGAGGCGGGCGGCATCGCCCGCAGGGAGGGCGACGGGCCGTGGGAGCTGCTGCCCGACGTCACGTTCGCCGGCCCGGTGACGCCCGGCGAGTACGAGGTGAGCCTGGAGATACGCAGCCCCAGGATCGCCACCCGGCCGGGGGAGCCGCCGCGGGAGAGCTGGCGCACCGACGACTTCGTCCGGCCACTCGACGAACGCCGCTTCGTCTTCGCCGGCCGGCGCGGCAGGCTCGCCAAGGTCAACGGCCGGCGCGTCCCCCTGGACGAGCTGGAGCACGCGGCGCTGGCCGTGCTCGACTGCGCGGACCTGGCCATCCAGCCGGTGTCCGCCGAGCTGAGCGGGGAGGCCCTGACCCTCCTGGTCGTTGCGCACCCGGGCAGCGGGCTCACCGAGGCCGGCGTGCGCGCGGCCGTCTCGCGACTCGGCCTGGGGTCGTGCGGCATCCGGCTGGTCGGCCACATCGACCGGACCGAGACAGGAAAACTCCGCCGAGTGGGGGGATGACATGACACTGGTTTCCACGCGGAACGAGCGGCTCGCCGAGCTCGTCAGCGGCGCGGGCTGGGACGCCGTCCTGTATCCGTGCGACGAACGGGACCGCGAGCGGATGGAGGCGAGCCGCGCCACGCTGGCCGGCGCGATCGACGGCCAGGCCCCCGTCTACGGCGTCACGCGCGGCTTCGGCCCGCTGGTCGCCTACGCGGCCGCGGAGTCGGCCGTCGAGCAGGGCGCGGGACTGATCGCCCACCTCGGCTCCGGCCAGGGCGCGCCCCTGCCGCCCGAGGTCTGCCGGCTGATCTTCTTCCTCCGGCTGAGAAGCATGCGGCAGGGCTACTCCGCCGTCTCGCCCGGCTTCTGGCAGCAACTGGCGGACCTGTGGAACGCCGGTCTCACCCCGGCGATCCCCCGCTACGGCACCGTCAGCGCGAGCGGCGACCTGCAGCCCCTGGCGCACGCGGCGCTCGCCCTGGCCGGGAAGGGCGAAACCTGGGTGCGCGGCGACACGGGCCGGTGGGAGGTCCAGCCGGCCGAGCAGGCGCTCAAGGCGCTGGCGGCCGAGCCGATCGAGTGGGCCGCCCGCGAGGCCCTGGCCTTCGTCAACGGCACGAGCGCGAGCCTCGGCCTCACCATCGTGAACCACCAGCACGTGCTGCGCATGGTGCGGGCGGTGAGCACGCTGACCGCCAGGATCGCGGTGCTGCTCGGGTGCAGCCCTGAGGCGTACCACGCCGGGATCGGCGAGGCCAGGGGACAGCTCGGCCAGATGACGGTCGCCCGGTGGATCCGCGCCGACCTGCCCGGCGGACACGCCCGCGACCTGGGCCGCCCGCTGCAGGAGCCCTACAGCCTGCGCTGCGCGCCGCAGGTGCTCGGCGCCGTGCTGGACCAGCTGCACGCCACCGAGGAGATCCTGCTCAGGGAGGCGGGCGGGTGCACCGACAATCCGATCTGCTACGAGGGTGAGCTGCTGCACGGCGGCAACTTCCACGCCATGCCGGTGGGGCTGGCCTCCGACCAGATCGGGCTCTGCCTGCAGCAGGTGGCCTACCTCGCCGAGCGGCAGCTCGCCCTGCTGTGCGAGCCGGCGACCAACGGCGGACTGCCGCCCATGCTGACCCCGCGGCCCGGCGCCGGCAGCGGCCTGGCCGGGGTGCAGCTCAGCGCCACCTCGTTCGTCTCCAAGATCAGGCAGCTGGTCTACCCGGCCTCGCTCACCGCGCTGCCCACCAACGGGGGCAACCAGGACCACGTGCCGATGGCGCTCAACGGCGCGGTGTCGGTCGCCGAGGCGGTGGAGCTGGCCTGGCTGGCCCTCGGTTCGCTGGCCGTCGGCGTCGCCCAGCTCACCTGCCGTACGGGCGCCGCCGCCACCGGGCTGTGGCAGCGGCTGGCGGAGCTCTCGCCGCCGCTGGAGCACGACCGGCCGCTGGCCGGTGAGGTGCGCGCGGCGGCCGACCTGGTGTCCGCCTCGGCCGCCGAGCTGCTCACCTTCGACGACGGCTGGGCCTGACGTGCTCGCCGACCTGCTGCCGGGACCCTTCGCGTGCGCCGAGGCGTTCGCCGAGGGCGAGGGCGAGGGCGAGGGCGGCACGCTGGCCGAGGAGGAGCCGTTGACGGCCGGGATGGGCCCCAGGCGCCGGCGTGACTTCGCCGACGGCCGGGCCTGCGCCAGGCGGGCGCTGGCGGCGCTCGGCCTGCCGCCGGGGCCGGTCCTGCGCACGTCCACGGGCGCGCCGCGGTGGCCGGACGGGGTGGTCGGCAGCATCACGCACTGCGCCGGGTACCGGGCCGCCGTGGTGGCCTGGCAGCGGGACGTGCCAGTCCTGGGCGTGGACGCGGAACCCAACCTGCCGCTTCCCCCCAGGGTGCTGAACGGGATCGCCCTGCCCGAGGAACGGGCCTGGGTCGAGCGGCTGGACCGGGCCGAGCCGGGCGTGGCCTGGGGCCGCCTGCTCTTCTGCGTCAAAGAGGCCGTCTACAAGGCCTGGTCACCGTGGACCGGGCGATGGCTCGGCTTCACCGAGGCGGTCGTCTCACTCGACCGCGACGGCGGCGTCTTCACCGCCAGGCTGCCGCGGGGCGGGCTGCTCGGACGCTGGGGCGTCGGCAGGGGCCTGCTGGTCACGGCGGCAACCAGTCTCACAACCTGAAAAATCCGGAAAGGTACGGTGTTGACGTTGGTCAGCGCAACGCGAAGGAACTTCCTCGGCGCAGTGACCGTGATGGGCGGCGCCGCCGTGGCGACCACGGCCCTGCAGAGCCCCGCCGAGGCCACGGCCGACTGCCCGCCCACGCCCGACGCGGCGAGCATCGGGCCCGACGACCCGCGCTACCAGGAGTTACTGGTCAGGGGATACAACGCCCGCTACCTGGGCGGGCCGGAGACCTACCACGTCGTCTACTCGGCCAGGCACATCGTCAAGATCGTCAACGATGCGCTCCGCGCCGGCAAGCGGATCGTGGTGCGCAGCGGCGGCCACTGCTTCGAGAACTTCGTGGACGACCCGTCCGCGCAGGTCGTCATCGACCTGTCCGAGATGAACGAGGTCTACTACGACCACCGACACCGGGCCTTCGCCATCGAGGCCGGGGCGAACCTGGGCAAGGTCTACCGTTCCCTGTATCTGGGGTGGGGGGTGACGATCCCGGCCGGCGGCTGCCCCTCGGTGGGCGTCGGCGGGCACATCGCGGGCGGCGGGTACGGCCCGCTGTCCCGTCAGCACGGCCTGGTCGTCGACCATCTCTACGGCGTCGAGGTCGTGCTGGTCGACCGTTCAGGCCGGGCCAGGACCGTGGTCGCCACCCGCGACTCCAAGGGCTGGCTGCACGACCTCTGGTGGGCGCACACGGGCGGCGGCGGCGGGAACTTCGGCATCGTCACCCGCTACCTGATGCGCTCGCCGCAGGCCGAGCGCCACGCCGAGCCCGCCGCCCAGCTCCCCAAGCCGCCGGCCGAGCTGCTGGTGTGCCAGCTGCACTGGAACTGGGCCGACCTGGACGAGGCGGCCTTCACCCGCCTGGCCGACAACTACGGCCGCTGGCACCAGGGCCCCGGCAAGGACCCGGCGTACGCCAGCATGGACACCGCGCTCACCATGTTCCACCGCAGCAGCGGCAGGATCGACCTGACCGCGTCCATGGACGCCGGGGTGCCCAGGGCGCAGGACCTGATGGGGCAGCTCATCTACGAGCTCAGCCAGGGCGTGGCGGAACCGGCGATCGAGTTCTTCGGCACGGGCCCGTGGATGCGCCTGTCCACCGCCTACCAGGAGGCCAGCGGCGGTTACTTCATCCGGTTCAAGTCGAAGTCCGCCTACCATCCCGAGCCCTGGAGCGCCGCTCAGACCGCGACGGTCTTCAAGTACCTGACCCAGGACGCCGAGTACCACGGCGGCGCCGTCTACCTCCTCGCCTACGGCGGCCGGATCAACTCGGTGGCGCCCGACGCCACGGCGCTGCCGCACCGGTCGTCCACCATGATCGCCTTCTACGACGTCGGCTGGTACGACCCCGCCGAGGACGACAGGTGGCTCGACTGGGTGCGCGCGCTCTACCGCGACGTCTACGCGGAGTCGGGCGGCGTGCCGCCGCACGGCGCCTACATCAACTACCCGGACCTCGACCTGGCCGACCCCGCGCACAACACCTCGGGCACCGCCTGGCACACCCTGTACTACAAGGACAACTACCCGCGCCTGCAGCGGGTCAAGGCCCAGGCCGATCCGCTGGACGTCTTCTCCCACGGCCTGTCGGTCCGGGCGCAGGGAGCCGAGCGCCGGGCCGCCGCGCAGGCCCCCGCGCCCGGCAAGGGCCGGGTCCCGCAGCCGGCGCCCAAGGCTTACGCCAAGGCCGCTCCTCCGTCACATGTGCACGGATATCGCATTCTTGATGTCCAATGAAATCCATGGGCAGACGACGCAAGCCGGCTGTGATCATCACCTCGACCCCTTGGTTCATGCGGATGTGGATGCGCCTGTTCAACCCGATGGTGCGCAACGAGATCCGCAAGGGCGCGTACACCAAGTCGATGGAGAACCTCATCCTCCTGCACTTCCACGGACGCAAGAGCGGCAAGCTCTACGAGATCCCGGTGATGAAGCAGGACATCAACGGTCGGCTGGGCGTCTTCACCGACGCCGGCTGGCGGGCCAACTTCCGCGGCGGGATGGAGATCGAGGTGTTCGACCGCGGCGTCCGCAGCACCATGACCGCACGCCTGGAGAACGACCCCGAGGCGCTCGCCGACATCGCGCAGAAGATGATCAGGGAGAACGGCCTGGAGAGCATGGGGCAGCTCGGGATGGTGCTGACCGTCCCCAGGGAACCCACCAGGGAGGAACTGGTCGAGGCCGCCGCGCGGCACAACCTGGGGATCGTCTTCCTCACCCGGGCGGACTGAGCCGGTGGCCCTGCCGATCAGGGGAGTCAACTACGACGTCGGCACGAACTTCGCGGCGGGCGAGCTGAGCAGGGACGGTCTCACCGACGAACGCCTGCGCGAGGAACTGCTGACGATCAGGAACGACCTGCACGCCGACTCCGTCGCGATCTACGGCACCCCGCTCGACCGCCTGGTGCGGGCGGCGACGATCGCGGCGGAGGCCGGGCTGCGCGTGTGGCTCCAGCCGCGCCTGGTCGACGGCCGCCCGCGCGACCTGCTCGACCGGCTCACCGAGGCGGCGCGGGCGGCCGAGGACCTGCGCCGCGGGCACGGGCACGTGGTGCTGAGCGTGGGCTGCGAGCTGAGCATCTTCGCCCGCGGCGTGGTGCCGGGCCGCGGCTACGAACGGCGGATGGCCCGGCTGGGCACCATGGCCGGTTACGCGCTGACGCCGTGGTTCACCCGGCGGCTGAACCGGCTGCTCGGCCGGGCGGCCGCCGTGGTCAGGTCCGTCTTCGGCGGCCCGGTCACCTACGCCCAGGGGTCGTGGGAACAGGTCGACTGGACCCCGTTCGACCTGGTCTGCGTCAACCTCTACCGGACCGCCGACAACGCCGGGACGTACGCGGAGGAGCTGGCCGCCTTCCAGCGGCACGGCAAGCCGCTGGTCATCTCCGAGTTCGGCTGCGCCGCCTTCGACGGCGCGGCCGAGCTCGGCCCGCTCGCCCACGAGGTGGTGGAGCTCGGCGGGCCGCGCCCGACGCTGAAGGGGCCGCCGGTCAGGAACGAGCGCGTCCAGGCCGACCACCTGGCCGAACTCCTCGACCTGTACGAGGCGGCGCGGGTCGAGGGCGCCTTCGTCTACGAGTTCATCGAACCCGCCTACCACCACTCGCCCGATCCCCGCCACGACCTGGACATGGCCGGCTACGGCCTGGTCAAGGTCCTGCCGACCGGCGGCGACGGCTACACCTGGCATCCGAAGGCCGCCTTCCACACCGTCAGCGAGCGGTTCGCCAGGGGCGGGGGAGTGCCGTGACGTCAGCGGGGGAGCACTTCCAGCCCGCCGTCCGGTCGTAGTTCGAGTCGCCGCTGCCCGGGCACCAGGCGGCCGTCGACCCGCAGGGCGCGGCGCTCGATCTGGGCCAGGAAGGCGCGCCGGTAGTCGGCCTCGCCGACCGCGACCCACACCGCCCGCTCGTACGTCCCGGACGAGGTGCGCAGCTCGCCCTGGATCTTGACCCGGGGCGGCAGGCCCTTGCGCCACAGGCTCTCGACCGTCCCGGTGATGGTGGCCGGGCCGGAGTGGGCCAGCGCCTGCAGCTCGCGCCCGGCCCTGGCGATCACGCGCACCACGGGCGAGGTGAACGCGACCGTCTCGTCGGGCGGCCCGGCGGGGGCGCTGTCGGCCCAGTGGAAGGACACCTCGAACGGCCGGTGCAGGCGCAGGCCGCCGCCCACGTCGGCCAGCGCCGCGCACAGGTTGGCCGACACGCCCTGCTCGACGTAGTCGTCGAACACGCCGAGCCGGTCGCGGTGCGCCAGCACCCGCTCGGCGGCCTCACGCGCGGCCCGGAGCGCGGCGTGCAGCACGGTCACCACGCGGCGGCCGGTCAACGCCTCGCCGAACAGCGGCTCGGGACCCGGCGGCGCGACGGGCACCCGGCTCAGGAACACGCCGAACCCGGCCGCGCCGGTCTCGGCCCCGCTGATCTCGGCCCCACGGTGCTCGGCAGGGTCGTTCCCGGCGGTGGCGAAGCCGACCTGGCGCAGGAAGGCGTCCACGTCTCTGCCGCGCCGGTCGGTGAACAGCAGGCGCGGGCCGCTCTCGGCCGTCCGCGCGGCGTACTGCAGCAGGTCGTGGATGCCCTGCACGGCCCGGAGCGCGACGGGCAGCGGGATCGCGCCGGACGCCGGCTCCAGCGGCACCCGGAAGGTCTGCACGTCCACCGGCGGATCGGCGATCTCCAGCGGCGTCTCCTCTCGGGCGTGCCCCGCGATTCTCTCTCGTCCCGCCGGTGAGATCCAGCACCGGCTACTCCCTGGCGCGGGGCAGCACGGCCGTCACGACCAGGCCGCCGCCCTCGCGCGGCCGCGCCGTGACGTCGCCGCCGTGCGCCAGCGCCACCGAGCGGACGATCGACAGCCCGAGCCCCGCGCTGCGCCCGGTCACCGCGCGCTCGCCGCCCTGCCGGTGGAACGGCTGGAACAACAGCGGCACGTCGTACGGCGGCACCACCGGCCCGGTGTTGCTGACCTCCACCGCCACCTGATCACCGGAGACGATCCGGCTCTCCACCCGCACCCAGCCGTCGTCTCCGGAGTTGTGCCGGACGCCGTTCTCCACCAGGTTGTGCACCAGCCGTTCGAGCAGCAGCGCGTCGCCGCTGGTCGGGGCCGGGCCGGGCTTCTCGTGCACCATGATCCCCGACTCCGCCGCCTCCACGGCGGTCTGGGCGACCACGTGGGTCACCACGTCGGCCAGGTCCACCGGGGAACGCTCCGCGATCGGCTGCTCGGACCTGGCCAGCAGCAGCAGCCCGGAGATGAGCCGCTCGTGCCTGGTGTTGATCTCCAGCAGGCTCTCGCCGAGCTGCTTGACGTCGTCCGAGGCGGTCTTCCTGTGCATGGCCAGCTCGACCAGCGCCCGGTTGAGCGTCAGCGGGGTACGCAGCTCGTGCGAGGCGTTCGCGACGAATCTGCGCTGGCCGTCGAAGGAGTGGTCCAGCCGCTCGACCATCGTGTCGAACGCGTCGGCCAGGTCCTGGACCTCGTCCTTCCTGCCGCTGAGCGCGATGCGTTCGTGCAGCCCGCGCTCGGCCATCGGGGCGGCCGCGATCCTGCGGGCCGTCGCGGTGACCAGGTGCAGCGGGGCGAGCATGCGTCCGGCGATCAGCCAGCCCAGCGCCACGGCCAGCGCGCCGACCACGACCAGCGCGACCGCGCCCTGGGCGAGCAGCGAGGACACGGCCGCCTCGCGCAGCTCCGCCTCCTGCGTCTCCACCCAGCGCAGCGCGTCGGGGCCGGTGAGCATGACGTCGTTGTTCCTGATCACGAACATTCTGTTCATGCCGGGCTTGGCGTCGTAGCGGGCCTCGAACGTCCCGAGGAGCTGCTGGTTGAACAGCACGTACGTGAGCGTCAGCAGAGCGAGCCCGGCCACGAAGAACAGCGCCCCGTAGACCAGCGTCAGCCGGAGCCTCATGTGATCCGGTAGCCCACGCCCGCCACGGTCTCGACGACCGGCGGGTCGGCCAGTTTGCGGCGCAGCTTGAGAATGGTCAGCCGGACGGCGCCGGTGAACGGGTCGGTGTGCTCGTCCCAGGCCTTCTCCAGCAGTTGCTCGGCCGAGACGACCGCGCCGCCGGCCCGCATCAGCTCGGCCAGCACCGCGAACTCCTTCTTCGACAGCGGCACGAACCGCCCGTTCCTGAACACCTCCCTGCGCGCCGGGTCCAGCGTGATGCCGGCCCTGCGCAGCACCGGCGGCACGGCGGGACGCGAGCGCCGGCCCAGCGCCAGCACCCGCGCGGCCAGCTCGGGGAACGCGAACGGCTTGGCCAGGTAGTCGTCGGCGCCCAGGGACAGCCCGGTGATCCGGTCGTCGAGCTGGGCGGCGGCGGTGAGCATCAGCACCCGCGCGTCGGACTCCGACTCGACCAGTTCCCTGCACACGTCGTCGCCGTGCACGATCGGCAGGTCGCGATCCAGGACGACCACGTCGTAGTCGTTGACCATGATCCGCTCCAGCGCGGCCTCGCCGTCGTGCGCGAGGTCGACCGCGTGCGTGTCGTCACGCAGCCACTCGGCGATCGCGTCGGCGAGCATGCGCTCGTCCTCCACCACCAGCACCCGCATTGCCCGCCCTTCTCCGGCCTACCTGCCCGATTGTGGTCGAGGCGGCATTTGGTGGAGGTAAGCCCGCAAAGAGGGAGGTCGTCCGAAAGGAAACGCTGCGGAAACACCCCGGCGTATTGCATCTCCCCTCGTACGACACCAGGTCGATGGAGGGAACACCGATGCGACGACAGGTACTGGGCGCACTGGCACTCGCCGTGGCCCTGACCGCGTGCGGCACGGACGGCGACGGCGGATCGCAGGTCGCCTCGGCCGGCGGCACCGGCAAGGCCACGGCGAGTGCCGCGCCGAGCCTGAACAACCAGGACAAGATGATGAAGTTCGCGCAGTGCATGCGCGAGAACGGCATCGAGATGGACGACCCGGTACCCGGCAAGGGGATCCGGATCATGAGCAAGCCGGGCCAGGAAGAGACGATGAAGAAGGCCCAGGAGGCCTGCAAGCAGTACGCGCCGTCCGGCGAGGGCGGCCCGGGCGGGGCGGCGAACGCCGAGAAGATGCGGGCGCTGGCCAAGTGCATGCGCGACAACGGCGTGGCGGAGTTCCCCGACCCCGAGCCGAACGGCGGCATGCGCATCAACAGGAACGTCGGCGAGGACCCCGACTTCCCCGAGGCGCAGAAGAAGTGCCAGTTCGACTTCGGCGGAGGCTCTTGATGGGTGCCCCCGCACTCGACGACACGCGGGTGGGCGCCGAGGCGCGGCCGCGCCGGCGCCGCCGCGGGAGGAAGGCCGCCGGCCTGCTCGCCGCGGCGGCGCTGGTCGGCGCGGCGGCGGTCGCGGTCAACAGCGCCGGCCTGCTGGGCGGCGGCGGGGACGAGAGCCGGCCGAAGAGCGTGCTGCCGCCGGCCACCACGCGGATCGCCGAGCAGACGCTGGAGGACACCAGGGACGCCGACGGCGAACTCGGCTACGGCCCGAGCATCACCGCGATGACCCGCAAACCGGGCACGATCACCTGGCTCCCCGACGACGGCGACGTGATCACCCGCGGCAGGTCGCTGTACCGGCTGGACAACGACCCGGTCGTCCTCATGTACGGCTCCACCCCCGCCTACCGCGACCTGCGGACCGGCGCAGAGGGCCGGGACGTGCGGCAGCTGGAGCGCAACCTGAGCGAGCTCGGCTACGACGGCTTCACCGTGGACGACGAGTACACCTACGCCACGGCCACGGCGGTCAAGGAGTGGCAGGAGGACCGCGGCCTGGACGAGACCGGCGTGGTCGAGCTCGGCCGGGTCGTGTTCGCGCCGGGCAAGGTCCGGGTGGACAGCGTCGCGGCCCAGGCCGGGCAGCCCGCCACGCCCGGGCAGCAGGTGCTCGGCTACACCGGCACCACCAAGGTCGTCACCGTCCGCCTGGACGCCGAGGACCAGCGGATGGCCAAGGAGGGCGTCAAGGTGACGGTCGAGCTGCCCGGCGGCAAGACCGTCAAGGGCAAGGTCACCGAGGTGACCACGGTCATCGAGCCGGCCGAGAACCAGAACGAGGACCCGGAGACCAGGCTGGAGGCCATCGTGTCGCTCAGCAGCGCCAAGGCCGCCAAGGGGCTGGACCAGGCCGCGGTGGACGTGACCTTCACCGCCGCCAAGCGCGCGGACGTGCTGACCGTCCCGATCGCCGCGCTGGTCGCGCTGCGCGAGGGCGGGTTCGGCGTGGAGGTCGTCGAGGGCGCCGCCACCAGGTACGTCGCGGTCGAGACCGGGCTGTTCGCGGGCGGCCGGGTGGAGATCACCGGGGACGGGCTGGGCGCCGGCATGACCGTGGGGATGCCGAAATGATCTCCCTGACGGACGTGCGCAAGATCTACCCCGGTGGCGTCAGGGCGCTCGACGGGGTCTCGCTGGAGATCGCCCGCGGCGAGCTGGTGGCCATCGTGGGGCCGTCCGGGTCGGGCAAGTCGACCATGCTGAACACCATCGGCACGCTCGACCGGCCCTCGTCGGGAACCGTGCGCATCGACGGTTACGACATCTCCACGCTGTCGGACGGCCGGCTCTCCGCGCTGCGCGCGACCAGGATCGGGTTCGTGTTCCAGCACTTCCACCTGGCCGCCAAGGTGCCGGCCGTGGACAACGTGGCCGACGGCCTGCTCTACACCGGCCTGGCCCTGGCCGAACGCCGCCGCCGCGCGGCCGCCGCGCTGGAGCGGGTCGGGCTGGCGCACCGGCTCGACCACGAGCCGCACGAGCTGTCGGGCGGCGAGCGGCAGCGGGTGGCCATCGCCAGGGCGGTGGCCGGTGACCCGCCGCTGGTGCTGGCCGACGAGCCGACCGGGGCACTGGACTCGGTGTCGGGCGCCGGCGTGATGGACCTGCTGCGCGAGCTGAACGGGACGGGCACCACCATCGTCATCATCACCCACGACCGGGAGATCGCGGCCGGCCTGCCCAGGCAGGTGAGCATGCGCGACGGCACCATCGTGTCCGACTCGGCGGCCACGCTCGACGACGAGGTCATGGCCTTGACCGAGCCGCGCAGGCAGGCCGGAGCGGGCCGATGAAGGCCGTCGAGCTCGCGGAGTGGCCCGAACTCGCCCCGGCCCGGCTGCGGCCCCGCGACGTGCTACGGGTCGGCGCGGTCGGCCTGCGCACCAGGCCGCTGCGGGCGTTCCTGTCGGCGCTGGGCATCGCCATCGGCATCGCGGCCATGATCGGCGTGGTCGGCATCTCGTCGTCGTCCGGCGCGGAGCTGGACCGGCAGCTGTCGGCCCTGGGCACCAACCTGCTCACCGTCTCCTCCGGCCAGACGCTCATGGGCGAGGAGGCCAAGATGCCGGTGGACGCCGAGGCGATGATCGAGCGGATCGGGCCGGTGGAGTCGGTGTCGGCGTCGGCCGATCTCGCCGCGGCCAAGGTGTATCGCAGCGAGCAGATCCCGGCGGCCCAGACCAGCGGCATCACCACCCAGGCCGTCCGGCTCGACCTGCTCGAATCGGTGGGCGCCACGGTGCGCAGCGGCACCTGGCTCAACGCGGCCACCCACGGCTACCCGGCGGTGGTGCTCGGCGCGAGCACCGCCCAGCGCCTGGGCATCACCGCGGCGGGCCCGGACGCCCAGGTGGTCATCGGCGGCGAACGGTTCACCGTCGTCGGCATCCTGGACCCGGTCGCGCTCGCCGACGAGCTGGACAGCGCGGCCCTGATCGGCTGGCCGGCGGCGGAGCGGGTGCTCGACTTCGACGGCCACCCGACGACGCTGTACACGCGGGTCGAGGAGGCGCAGCTGGAGGTCGTGCGCGAGGTGCTGGCCGGCACGGCCAACCCGCAGGCGCCGAACGAGGTGGACGTCTCGCGCCCGTCGGACGCGCTGGCCGCCAAGCAGGCCACCGGCCAGGCCCTGGCCGGGCTGCTGCTCGGCGTGGGCGGCGTGGCGCTGATCGTCGGCGGGGTTGGCGTGGCGAACACCATGGTCATCTCGGTGCTGGAACGGCGGTCGGAGATCGGGCTGCGCCGCTCGCTGGGGGCCACGCGGGGGCAGATCCGCACCCAGTTCCTGGCCGAGAGCCTGCTGCTGTCGGCCATGGGCGGGGCGGGTG
>NZ_JABCPZ010000149.1 GCF_013283785.1 Nonomuraea antri | reverse complement strand
GGGTCGGGTGTTCTGATTCGGCGCGGGCGAGTTCGTCGAGGGTGCGCTTGCGCCAGACGGCCGGGCCGTCCGGGCCGAGCAGGTCGAGCGCCGTACGCAGGTGGCCGGCCGCCTCGCCCGCCCGCCCCTGACGCAGCCGGACGGCGCCGAGCGCGTGCAGGGCCAGCGCCTCGCCCAGCCGGTCCCCGCACTCGCCGAACAACCGCAGGCTGGCGGCCAGCGCCTCGGCCGCCTCGTCGAAGCGGCCGAGCGCGCCCAGGGCCTCGCCCAGCCTGCGCAGCACCTTGCTGACCTCGACCCGATCGCCGATCGCCTCGCTGGCCAGCAGGCTCTCCCGGTAGTGCGCGACCGCCTCGGCCGGCTCGCCGCCCAGGTAGCGGGCGGTGCCGAGGGCGCGCAGCAGGTTCGCGGAGATCACCGGGTCGTCGTCGCCGAGCTCCTTCAGCCTGGCGTGGCAGATCTCCACCGCGCGGTCGTAGTCGCCCTGGTCGATGTGGATCCAGATCGGCCAGGTCCACGCGTAGTCCAGCCCCGGCCGGTCGCCGAGTTCGGTCAGCAGGTTCAGCGCGCGGTGCGCGTCGTGCAGCGCCTCGGGCAGCCGGCCGAGCCCGTGGCGGGCGGCGGCGGCGGTGATCAGCGCGTACGCCGAGCCGTGCCGGTCGCCGATCCGCTCGAACCCGGCCAGCATGGTCTCGCACTGTTCCAGGGTCGACTCGTACCTGCCTCTGCTGATGCTCGCGTTGGCGCGCAGCAGCCCGGCGCGCAGGGCGGCGCGCTCGTCGCCGGCCGCCTCCGCCGTGCGGATGACGGCGTCCTGGACGCGTTCGACGTCGTCGATGAAGCCGTCCATGGTGAGGTAGCTCGACAGGTGGTGGGCCAGTTCGGCGGCCATGCCGACCTGGCCGAGCGCGGCGGCCGACTCGACGGCGAGCACGAGCGTCCGGCGCTCGGCCGACAGCCACGCGGCCCCGGCCGGCTGCCCGTGCCGGTCCGTGCTCGGGGTGCCGGAGGTCGCGGCCGGCTCCTGGGCTGGAGCGGGTTGGGCGGGGGGTGGTGCCACCGCGATCGGGAGGTGGCGGGTGGCGGTTCTGAGCCTGGCCAGGCACTCGGCGGCGTGCCTGAGCAGCGCCTCGCGCCGGGCGGCCGGCGGTTCCTGCGCCTCGGCTCGTTCCCGGGCGTACACCCGCAGCAGGTCGTGCAGCCGGTAGCGGGGCTGGCCGGCGGCGTCGATCTCGGTGGAGTCGAGCATGCCGCGGGCGACCAGCGTCTCCAGCGCCGCGTCCGCGTCGAGCGCGGGCACGCCGAGCAGCGCGGCGACCGTCCACTCCGCCACGCTGTCCAGCCCGGCCAGGCCGAGCAGCCGGAACGCGCGCCCGGCCGGCTCGGGCAGCGCCGCGTAGCTCATCTCGAACGTGGCCCGCACGTCGAGCCCGCCCACGACCAGCTCGTCCAGGCCGCGGTCGGCCAGCCGGGTGGCGAACTCGCGCACCGGCCAGACCGGGCGGGTGGCCAGCCGGGCGCCCGCGACCCTGATCGCCAGCGGCAGCCGGCCGCACGAGCGCAGGATCTCCTCGGCCGCCTCGGGGGCCGCGGAGATCCGGTCGCGGCCGGCCACCCCTTCGAGCAGCCGCCTGGCGTCGTCCTCGCCGGGCAGGTCGAGCGGGAGTTGCACCGCGCCCTCCAGCGCGGGCAGCCGCGACCTGGACGTCACCAGCACCGCCCCGCGCCCGGTGCCCGGCAGCAGGTGGCGTAACTGGGTCTCGTCGTGGGCGTCGTCCAGCACGACGAGCACCGCCAGGTCGGCCAGCCGCTGCCGCAGCAGCCCGGCCCGCTCCTCGACCGGGCCGGGGATCAGGGTGCCGTCGACACCGAGCGAGCGCAGCAGCTCGTCCAGCAGCTCGGCGGGCTCGCGCGGGCCGGAGCCGTCCTGACGCAGCCGGACGAAGAGCTGCCCGTCGGGGTAGTCGGGACGCAGCCGGTGCGCCAGGTGCACGGCGAAGGTGGTCTTGCCCACGCCGGGCAGCCCGGAGACGACGGCGATGGGCGGGCTGCCCCGGTCCTCGCGGGCGCGCATCACCGGCAGCAGCGCGTCGAGTTCGGCGGTGCGTCCGACGAAGTCGGCGGTGTCGGCGGGCAGGCGGCAGGGCGTGCGCTCCCGCACCGCGAACGCCGCGGGCGCGGCCGGCCCGCCGTCCTTCGCCGCGGGCGCGGAGCCCGGATCCGAGCCCGGCGCGGGGCCGAAGGACGCCGGGCGCGAGCCTCCGGGCGACGCCGGGTCCG
Organism: Nonomuraea antri; assembly: GCF_013283785.1. GTDB lineage: Bacteria > Actinomycetota > Actinomycetes > Streptosporangiales > Streptosporangiaceae > Nonomuraea > Nonomuraea antri. The sequence continues at coordinate 25,402 of NZ_JABCPZ010000149.1, read as the reverse complement.
GCAGCGACCCAAACGCGACTCCGGGCGACGCGGGGTCCTGCGGCGAGCCGAACGTGAGTGCCGGCGATCCCGGGTTCCGCCGTGGGCCGAACGCGGGCGGGGCGGGCAGCAGGCGGGGGTCGAGTACGGGGTCGTCGGCGAGCAGCGCGGCGTGCAGGCGCGACAGGTCGTGTCCGGGTTCGATGCCCAGCTCGTCGATGAGCAGCGTGCGTGCCTCGCGGAACGTGCCCAGCGCCTCGTCGCGCCGCCCGCTGCGATACAGCGCGATCATCAGTTGTTCCCAGGTGCGTTCGCGCAGCGGGTGGGCCGTGACCAGCGCGCGCAGCTCGGCCACCAGGTCGTCACGGCCGAGGGCGAGCCGCGCGTCGATCCACTCCGACCTGATCACCGCCAGCCGTTCGGCCAGCTCGGCCAGGCGCGGGGCCAGCGCGCCGCCGAGTTGCACGTCCTCGAGCGGGTTCCCGCGCCACAGCGCGACCGCGGCGGCGTAGGCGAGTTCGGCCGCCTCGAGGTCGCCGCGGCCGCGCTCCCGCCTGGCCCGGCGGGCCAGGTCCTCGAAGAGGATCAGGTCGAGCTGGTCGGGCGGCAGCTCGCAGCGGTACCCGGAGCCCTCGGTACGCACCCGCAGCGTGGTGCCCGCCAGCGCCCGGCGCACCTGATGGACGTAGGTGTGGACGTTCGCCGGCGCCGAACGCGGCGGGTCGTCCCAGATCGCCTCGATCAGCCGTTCCCTGGACATCGTGGTGTTCGCGTGGAGCAGGAGAACCGCGACCACCGCCCGCTGCTTCCCGCTGAGCTGGACGCGTCCCTCCGGTCCGGTGATGCGGACTGTCCCGAGGATCGCGAATTCCACGTGGTTCCCTCCCGAGCGGACGACCTTGAAGATCACTCCAGTGAGCAGTCCTATCGCCCGACAGGTCATTTGACAACGTCTCACAACGAGGATCACAGCCGGGCCCGGTCGTGCCACCTAGCGTGAGCACGGTCGTCAGCGCGGTGGTGGGCACGGTCGTGGGCGCGCGGGGTGGCCGCCCACGACCGGCGGCAGCGGTTCAGCGACGGCGGCTAGCGGCGGCCCTGTTCGAGCAGCGTGCGCAGGACCTCGGCGAACTCCTTGGGACGGCCGATGAACCCGCCGTGGTCGCCGGGGAACACCACCGGCGGCCGCCCGAGCAGTTCGGTCAGCCGTACCGAGGCCTGGTACGTCATCAGCCTGGCCGACTCCGTCCCCACCCCGACCTCGACCCGGACCGGGCCGTCACGCAGCGCCGCCAGGTCGGGCTGGTAGCGGGTGGTGTGGCGGATCTCGTGCAGGTAGAAGCGGGTGACGTCGGCGAGGTCCCGCTCAGTGAGCTCGCCCTGCGGCACGGGCGCGCCCTCGTCGCCCTCCTCGAACCCGGCCCACCGGGTGAACTGCGCGATCGCCGCCATCGGGCCGTCCCTGCGGCAGGTCTCGACCATCTCTTCCACGGCGACGTTCTGCCGCGGGGCGTCGGGGAGCAGTTGCAGCAGCGGGGGCTCGTGCGCGAGCACCGTACGCACCCGGGCGGGGTGCCTGGTGGCCAGCGCGAGCGCCGTCACGGCGCCGCCGCTGCTGCCGAACACGTCGGCGGACTCGGCGCCGAGCGCGTCCAGCAGCGCGGCGAGGTCGTCGGCGCGCAGGTCGGGGGTGGAGTCCTGGTCGGGGTCGTCGAGGCGGCTGGCGCCGATGCCCCTGGGGTCGTGGGTGACGACGGTGTGGTCGTCGGACATCGCGTCGGCGAACATCGCGAAGCCGCCGACGCCCATGGGAGCTCCGGTGATCAGCAGCAATGGCCCCGTTCCGCGAACCTCGTAATGCAGGCGCGCGCCGGGCACGTCAAGGGTGTGGGTGGTGGTCATGCTGGCATGGTCTGCCCTGCGTGCGTGGCCGTCCAGGCGGTTGGCGAGAGTGCCGATAAAAGTACGCGATCACTCTGACAACGGCCGATGGCGACCGGCCTACATATCCGGATATTTCCGGCGCGCGCCCGACGGCGCCTGCCCCGGGGCGGGCGCGCAGGCGGCCGCTCCGGGGCGCGCGACAGCGTCCGTCCCTCTGATCCACATCGGCCCCAGACATCACCTCTTTACAGCGAAAAATCCCCCGTTTTATATGTGATCACGGGCGGGTGATCGAGAGGGGCTTCCAATGGCGGGAATCGGCGTATGGCTCATCGGCGCCCGGGGCTCCGTGGCGACCACCGTGATCACCGGCGCGGCGGCGATCAGAGCGGGGCTGGCCGGCCCCGACGGCTGCGTCACCGAGACCCCCGGCTTCCCCCGCGTCCTGCCGCCCATCTCCGACCTGGTCTTCGGCGGCCACGAGCTGGTCGAGACCTCCCTGCGCAAGCAGGCGGAACGGCTCAGCGCCGCCGGGGTGCTGCCGCCGTCGCTGCCCGCCCTGCTGGCCGACGAGCTGGACGCCGCCGACGCGCGCGTCCGGCCGGGCAACGCCCCGATCCCCGCGCTGATCGAGGACCTGACCGGCTTCCGGCGGCGGCACGCGCTGGAGCGGGTGGTGGTGGTCAACCTCTCCTCCACCGAGCCGCGCCCGGCCGACGACCCCCGGCACCACGACCTGGCCACGCTCGATCCGAACAGCCTGCCCGCCAGCTCCCGCTACGCCTACGCCGCCTTCCGCGCCGGCTGCGGCTACGTCGAGTTCACGCCGTCGACCGGGCCCGCGCTGCCCGCGCTGGCCCATCTCGCGCTGGCCGAGCGGGTGCCGTTCGCCGGACGGGACGGCAAGACCGGCGAGACCCTGCTCAAGACCGTGCTCGCGCCCATGTTCGCCGATCGCGGCCTGCGCGTGCGTTCTTGGTCGGGGCTCAACCTGCTGGGCGGCGGGGACGGCGCCACGCTGGCCGACCCGGCCGCCCGCGACAGCAAGCAACGTTCCAAGCAACGCGCGCTGGACGCCATACTCGGCCCGGGCACCGAGGGCCAGACCCACATCGACTACGTCGCCGGTCTCGGCGAATGGAAGACCGCCTGGGACCACGTCAGTTTCGACGGCTTCCTGGGCACCGGCATGAGCCTGCAGTTCACCTGGCAGGGCTGCGACTCCGCGCTGGCCGCGCCCCTCGTGCTGGACCTGGTCAGGCTGACCGCCCGCGCGCACCAGCGGGGCCGTTACGGTCCGCTGCCCGATCTCGGCTACTTCTTCAAGGATCCGCTGCACAGCGCGGAGCACCGGCTGTCCGCCCAGTACGAGCGGCTGCGCGCGTTCGCCGAGGAGCTGGTGTGAGCGGCCTGCGCACGCTGCTGGAGGTGGTCAGGGCGCCGGCGGCGGTGTCGGTGCCCGGCGACACCATGGCGGGCGCGGCGGCCGCCGGGCTCCGCTGGAACCCCGGCCTGGCCGTGGCCTCGACCCTGCTGTACTGGGCCGGGATGGCGCTCAACGACTGGGCCGACCGCGACGCCGACGCCGTCGAGCGGCCCGAGCGGCCGATCCCGTCCGGGCGGATCAGCCCTGGCCGGACGCTGGCGCTGGCGGCGGGCCTGACCGGGGCGGGGCTGGCCGCGGCCGCGCTGACCGGCGGGCGCCGCGGCTTCGCGCTGGCCGGGCTGCTGGCCGGCGCGGTGTGCGCCTACGACCTGGGGCTCAAGCGCACGGCGGCGGGCCCGGCCGCGATGGCCGCGTGCCGGGCACTGGACGTGCTGCTCGGCGCGGGTGGCCGGCGCCGGGCCTGGCCGACGGCGCTGGCGGTGGGCGCGCACACCTACGGCATCAGCGTGCTGGGGCGCGCCGAGGTGAAGGGCGCCTCCCGTGGCACGGTCGCGGCCGCGCTCACGGCCACCGCCGTCGCCGCCACCGCCGCCGCCCTCGCCACCTTGCGCAGCTCCTCCCCCGACCTCGCCGCCTTCCGGAACGCCTCCGCCCCGGCGAGCCGGGTGGTGGCCAGGGCCGGGGGGCTGGTGATGGTCGCCGGGTATCTCGCGGTCGCCGTCCCCGCCCAGGCCGGGCTACGTACCCGCCCGGAGCCCGACCGCGTGCGGCAGGCGGTCAGGCTCGGCATCCTCGCCCTGCTGCCGCTCCAGGCCAGTGCCGTCGCCGGGGCGGGCCGCCCGGCGCAGGCCGCCGCCCTGCTGGCCGCGCACCCCGTGGGCCGCCGGCTGTCCACCCGGATGGCCACGTCGTGAGGAGAGCGCGGTGAACGTCGTGAGGAGAGCGCCGTGAAGTGGGCCTACTGCACCAACGGCTTCACCAACCACTCGCTGCCCCAGGTGGTGGACATCCTGGCCGAGCTCGGCTACAGCGGCGTGGCGATCACGCTCGACCACGGGCACCTGCACCCGTACGAGCCGGACCTGTCGGCCAGGATGGAGGAGACGCGCGCGCAGCTGGCGCGGCACGGCATGAGCGCGGTGGTCGAGACCGGCGGCCGCTACACGCTCGACCCGTGGCGCAAGCACCACCCCACCCTGATGGACGGCATGGGCGACGAACGGTTCGTCTTCCTCAACCGGGCCATGTACGTGGCGTTCTGCCTCGGCGCGCCCGCCGTCCACCTGTGGAGCGGCGCCAAACCCGAGGGCATGAGCGAGTTCGAGGCCTGGCGCAGGCTCGCGGACAGGCTCCGCGTCCTGCTCGAGGTGGCCGACCGGTTGCACGTGACGCTGGCGTTCGAGCCCGAGCCCGGCATGCTGGTCGAGGACCTGTCGGGCTATCTCCAGCTGCGCGAGATGCTGGACGATCATCCCCGCTTCGGGCTCACGCTCGACCTCGGCCACTGCCACTGCCTGGGCCAGGACGTGGTGGCGTCCGTGCGGGAGGCGCTGCCGTACCTGGTGCACGTGCAGATCGAGGACATGCGCCAGGGCGTGCACGAGCATCTGGAGTTCGGCGAGGGGACCATGGACTTCCCGCCCGTGCTGGCCGCGCTCGCCCCGTTCACCGGGCTGGTGGCGGTGGAGCTGGCGCGGCACAGTCACGCGGCGCCCGAGGTGGCGCGCAGGTCGATCGACTTCCTCAGGAGGGCGTATGGGCGATTGGATCCAGCGGGCGGTGCGGGAGGTGGAGCGCGAACCCGGGGCGGTGCACCGCCTCTTCCCTCAGGCACGCAGGCTCGGCGGCCCTGACGCGCGGGCGCGGCTGCTGGCCCGCCTGGACGCGGACACGCTGGCCGAGCTGTACCGGCGGGGCGACGCCGGCGAGCGGCTGGACATCCTGCGCGCGCTGCCGGGGCTGGACCTCGGCCCGCGGGCGCTGCCGCTGGTCGAGGACGCGCTGCGGACCAACGACGCCCGGCTGGTCGAGGCCGCGATGGGCGACTACGGCGCGCGCTGGCTGGACGATCACGCCTACCGGCAGGGCGTGCTCAAGTGCGTGTTCATGTCGATCCCGCTGTCGTCGGTGTCCGGGCTGGCGGCGCGTTCGGACGCCGAGCTGGCCAGGATGCTGGGCGACTACGCGGCCGAGCGGCGCGCGGCCGGGCGCCCGGTTCCCCAGGACGTGCTGGAGAGGATCTGATGCGCATCTTCGACCCCCACATCCACATGACCTCGCGTACCACCGACGACTACGAGCGCATGCGCGCGGCCGGGGTGCGCGCGGTGGTCGAGCCGGCCTTCTGGCTCGGCCAGCCGCGCACCGGCGTGGGCAGCTTCCTCGACTACTTCGACGCGCTGCTCGGCTGGGAGCCGTACCGGGCGGCGCAGTACGGCATCAGCCACCACTGCGCGCTGGCGCTGAACCCGAAGGAGGCCAACGACCCGCGCTGCGCGGAGGTGCTCGCCGAGCTGCCCCGCTACCTGCTGAAGGACGCCGTGGTCGCGGTCGGCGAGGTCGGCTACGACTCGATGACGCCGGCCGAGGACAAGGCGTTCGAGTCGCAGCTCGCCCTGGCCGCCGAGTACGACCTGCCGGTCCTGGTGCACACTCCGCACCGGGACAAGGTGGCCGGAACCCGCCGTTCGCTGGACGTGGTGCGCGCGGCCGGGATCCCGCCGGAACGGGTGCTGGTCGATCATCTCAACGAGCCCACCGTCGGCCTGGTCGCCGACTCCGGCTGCTGGATGGGGTTCTCGATCTACCCGGACACGAAGATGACGCCCGGCCGGATGGTGGCGGTCCTGCGCGCGCACGGCACCGCGCGGATGCTGGTCAACTCGGCCGCCGACTGGGGCAGGAGCGACCCGCTGAAGACGCGCGAGGTGGCGGCCGAGATGCTCGCCGCCGGGTTCGGCGACGACGACGTCGACCAGGTGCTGTGGCGCAACCCGGTGGCCTTCTACGGCCAGAGCGGCCGGCTGGACCTGGGGTCGCCGGACACCGGCGCCGACTACGCGGGCAACACGATCAAGAGGGGCGGCTGAATGCGGTTCGGGCACGCCGACGGCTCGATCGTGCACCTGGCGTACTGCACGAACGTGCATCCGGCCGAGGATCTGCCGGGCATACACGCCCAGCTCGCCGGGCCGTGCGCGCGGGTGCGCGCGCTGCTCGGCGCGGAGCGGCTGGGGGTCGGGCTGTGGTTGTCGCGCGGGGTGGCGGCGACGCTGGCCGCCGACGCCGCCGAGCTGGCCGGGCTGCGGACGGCGCTGGACCGGCTCGGGCTGGAGGTCGTGACGCTGAACGGCTTCCCGTACCAGGGCTTTCAGCAGGAGGTGGTGAAATATCGGGTGTACGAGCCGGACTGGGGCACGCCCGAGCGGCTGCGTTACACCCTCGACCTGGCCGACGTCCTGGCCGGGCTGCTGCCCGCCGACGTCGGCGAGGGCACGATCTCCACGCTGCCGCTCACCTGGCGCACCGCCTGGTCGCCCGACACCGCGGTCGCCGTGTCGCAGCAGCTCGCCGCGCTGGCCGCCGGGCTGCGCGAGCGCGCGGAGCGCACCGGCAAGGTGATCAGGGTGGGCTTCGAGCCGGAGCCCGGCTGCGTCGTGGAGACCACCGGCCAGGCCCGCGCCCTGCTGCCCCTGGGCGTGGCCGGTCACGAGCTGCTGGGCGTCTGCCTGGACGCCTGCCACCTCGCCGTCGGCTTCGAGGAGCCGCCCGACCTGACGCTGCCGATCGTCAAGCTGCAGGCGTCCTGCGCGCTGGAGTCCCCGCCCGGCGCGCAGGCGGAACTGGCCCGCTTCGACGAGCGCCGCTTCCTGCACCAGACCCGTTCGGCCTCCGGCTTCACCGACGACCTGGGCGAGGCCCTGGCCGGGGCCCTGCCGGCCGAGGAGACCTGGCGGGTGCACTTCCACCTGCCGCTGCATGCCGAGCTCCCGCCGCCGCTGACCACCACCCGCGGCTACCTGCGCCGCCTGCTGGCCGCGCTGCTCGCCGGGCCGGCCCCGCTGACCAGGCACGTCGAGGTGGAGACGTACACGTGGAGCGTCATGCCGGGCGAGCGGCGCGACGTCGCCGAGTGCGTCGCGGCCGAACTGGACTGGACCCGCCGCGAGCTCGTGGCGCTCGGACTGAAGGAGCTGTGATGGCGCCCCTCGTGGTGATCAACGTGGTCGGGCTGACCCCGCGCCTGCTCGCCCACATGCCGGCCGTCTGCAAGGCCGGGCCGGCGGCGACGCTGCGTCCGGTGCTGCCCGCCGTCACCTGCTCGATGCAGGCGACGCTGCTGACCGGGACGATGCCGCGCGAGCACGGCATCGTCGGCAACGGCTGGTACTTCAGGGACCTGGGCGAGGTGCTGCTGTGGCGCCAGCACAACGCGCTCATCCAGGGCGGCCAGCTCTGGGACGCGGTGCCCGGCCTGACCACGGCCAACGTGTGCTGGTGGTACGCCATGGGCGCGGCCAGCGACCTGCTGGTGACCCCGCGCCCGATCTACTACGCCGACGGCCGCAAGTCCCCCGACTGCTACACCAGGCCGCCGTCGCTGCACGACGAGTTGGAGGCGGAGCTGGGGACGTTCCCGCTGTTCAACTACTGGGGTCCGACGGCCGGGATCGCCTCGACCGAGTGGATCGTCGGCGCGGCCCGCCACATCCTGCATGCGGCGCGGCCCGATCTGCTGCTGGTCTACGTCCCGCACCTCGACTACGACCTGCAGCGGCACGGCCCGGACGGCCCTGAGGCGGTGGCGGCGGCCGAGCGGGTGGACGCGGCGCTCGCGCCGCTGCTGGAGGAGGAGGCCGACACGGTCGTGCTGTCCGAGTACGGCATCACCGCCGCGTCCCGGCCGGTCGACGTCAACCGGGCGCTGCGCGCGGCCGGGCTGCTGGAGGTGTACACGCAGGCCGGCATGGAGTACCTGGATCCGTGGACGTCGCGGGCCTTCGCCGTCGCCGACCACCAGATCGCGCACGTCTACGTCAAGGACCCGGCCGACCTGCCCAGGGCCAGGGCGGTGCTGACCGAGCTGGACGGCGTGGACGAGGTGCTGGGCGAGCGGGGCAAGGCCGCCCGCGGGCTCGACCACGAGCGGGCCGGTGAGCTGGTCGCGGTCGCCGAGCCGGACGCCTGGTTCACCTACTACTACTGGCTGTCGGACGACCGGGCGCCGGACTTCGCCCGCCTGGTGGAGATCCACCGCAAGCCCGGCTACGACCCGGCGGAGCTGTTCATGGATCCGTCCGACCCGTTCGTGAAGGCCAGGGCGGGGCTGGCGCTGGCGCGCAAGCTGCTCGGCTTCCGCTACACGATGTCGGTGGTGCCGCTGAACCCGGCCCCGGTGCGCGGCAGCCACGGCCGGCTGCCCGACGACCCGGCCGACGGCCCGGTGCTGCTCGGCCCGTTCGACGCGGACTCTTACGCCGCCACCGAGGTCAAGGACCTGATCATCGGGCTGCTTCGCCGTTAGCGCGGCAGCGAGCGGTACAGGGCGCGGGTGAGCGTGGTGATGCGCTTGACCGAGCCGCTCCAGGTGCTGCCCGCCGGGTGGGCGGTCAGCACCGCGACGATGTGCCGGTCGCCCCGGCCGACCAGCCCGGTGGAGTGCAGCACGGGACGGCCGTAGTCGGGGATGCCGGAGCCGGTGGCGTGCCTGGCGATCCAGGACAGGGGCGCGCTCTTGGCCGAGACGTCGCACCTGACGGGCGGCGTGGTGCCGAAGCCCGACCAGCCCTGCTTGACCGCCCAGGGCCGGGGCAGCGCGTCGGGGATGCCGAAGGTCTGGTCGAAGCCGTCGCTGCCGCACGGGGTGGCCTGGCGCAGGTGGCCGAGGATCGTGTCGCGTACCCGGGGGTCGGCGCGGTCGAGCAGGTAGCGGTAGGTGCGGACGATGTCGTACGCGCTGAGCGAGACGTAGCCCCAGAACCCGGGCTTGGACGCGGGCGGCGGCGTGGTGTCGGCCAGGCCGAGCTTGCGCGCCATGCGGGTGACGATCGCGCCCTTGCCGCCGCGGTCCCAGAACGTGGAGGCGGCGTCGTCGTCGCTGGAGCGCAGCATGATCTTGAGCAGCCGGGCGTCGGCGGCCGGGACCTTGGTGCGGCGTTCGAGGTAGTCGATGGCGATGAGGATCTTCACCACCGAGGCCGAGCGGAACTTGCGGTGCGCGTTCCTGGTGGCCACGAACCTGCCCGCGGTCCTGTCGTAGACCAGCCACGACGCCGTGGTGCCGGCGGGCACGCGGGGCGGATCGGCCCGGCGGGCCTGGGATTCGGCCGCGGCGGCGGGCACGGCTCCGGCGCAGAGGGCGGCGAGCGGTACGGCTGCCGCGACGGCGGCCCAGGGCTTCATTCGCACCCGCCTATAAGTACCAGATTCGGGGTGTCCCCTCTTGACCCTGCCAAAGAAACGGTTATAAACAAAGGAGAAACCAAACGAAACGGCGGTGAACCAACATCATGTACGCGGAGGAGCGGCAGCAGGAGATCCTGCGCAGGGCGCGGGCCGCGGGCCGGGTCGACGTCGTGACGCTCTCCTCGGAGCTGGAGGTGACCACCGAGACCATCCGCCGCGACCTCACCGCCCTGGAGCGGGCCGGGGTGCTGCGCCGGGTGCACGGCGGCGCGATCCCGGTGGAGCGGCTGGGGTTCGAGCCCGCGCTGGCCGCCCGCGACGAGGTGCTGACCGGGGAGAAGGAACGCATCGCCAAGGCCGCGCTGGCCGAGCTGCCCGAGGACGGCTCGGTGATCATCGACGCGGGCAGCACCACCGGGCGGCTGGCGCAGGTGCTGCCCGCCGACCGCGAGCTGACCGTGGTGGTCAACTCGCCGCCGCTGGCCGCGGTGCTGGCCACCCGGCCGAACCTGCACGTCATCATGCTGGGCGGGCGGGTGCGCGGGCGCACGCTGGCCACCGTCGACGACTGGGCGCTGCGCCCGCTGGAGCACCTGCACGTCGACGTGGCGTTCATGGCCACCAACGGCTGCTCCCCGGCCAACGGCCTGACCACGCCCGACCCGGCCGAGGCGGCGATCAAGCGGGCCATGGTCAGGGCCGCGCAGCGCAGCGTGCTGCTGGCCGACCACACCAAGTTCACCAACACCTACCTGGCCAGGTTCGCCGACCTGAGCGAGATCGACGTGGTGATCAGCGACACCGGGCTCGACGTCACGCTCGCCGCCGACCTGGCGGCGGCGGGACCCGAGGTGGTGCGCGCGTGATCCTCACGTTGACGCTGAACCCCAGCCTCGATCGCACGATCGAGATCGGCGCGCTGGCCAGGGGCGCCGTCATCCGGGCCGCCGCCGCCCGGCTCGACCCCGGCGGCAAGGGCGTGAACGTCTCGCGCGCGCTGCTGGCCAACGCGGTCGCCGCGCGGGCCGTGCTGCCGTACGGCGGCGACGAGGGCAGGCAGCTCATCCGCCTGCTCGCCGACGAGGGCCTGGACATGGTCACCGTGCCGGTGGCCGGCGTCACCCGGTCGAACGTCACGCTGGCCGAGCCGGACGGCACGATCACCAAGGTCAACGAGCCGGGCACGGCGCTGTCCGCGGCCGAGCTCGACACGATCGCCGAGTCGGTGTTGTCGGCCGCGCACGAGGCGGACTGGGTGGTGGCCTCGGGCAGCCTGCCGCCCGAGGTGCCCGCCGACGTCTACGCCCGGCTGGGCCGCAGGTTCGCCCGCGCCGGGCTGCGGGTGGCCGTCGACACCAGCGGGCCGGCCCTGGTGTCCGCGCTGGCCGCCGCGCCCGCGCTGGTCAAGCCCAACCTCGACGAGCTGGCCGGGGCGACGGGCATGCCGATCAGGTGCCTGGGCGACGTGGTGGAGGCCGCGGGCAAGCTGCGCGCGGCCGGCGCGCGTACCGTGCTGGCCAGCCTGGGCGCCGACGGCGCGGTCCTGCTCGGCGACGACGGCTCGGGCGACCCCCGCGCCTGGTACGGCGAGGCGGCGGTCGGCGAGCCGCGCAGCCCGGTCGGCGCGGGCGACGCGATGCTGGCCGGGTTCCTGGCCGGCGGCGCGGCCGGGCCAGAGGCGCTGATGGAGGCGCTGGCCTGGGGCGCGGCGGCGGTGCGGCTGCCGGGCAGCAGGATGCCAGGCCCGGCCGACATCTCCCGCGCCGGGGTCCGCGTCGGGCCGCCCGACCCGTCGCGCCCGCTCACCGCCGCCCCGCACGAGAGCCCGTCCGTCTGACCCTCACCCCCCACACAGCAGCAGTTGCTCATCCCCCCGAAGGAGCACGTGCCATGGCCGACACCTACACTCCCCCGGTCTATGGAACCGGGGTCAAGGCCACCATCCAACGGATCGGCGGCCACCTGGCCGGCATGATCATGCCGAACATCGGCGCGTTCATCGCCTGGGGGCTGATCACCGCGCTGTTCATCCCCACCGGCTGGCTGCCCAACGAAGACCTGGCCAAGCTGGTCGGGCCGATCATCTCGACCCTGCTGCCGATCCTCATCGCCTACACCGGCGGCCGCATGGTGCACGGCCAGCGCGGCGCGGTGGTGGGCGCGGTCGCGGCGATGGGCATCGTGGTGGGCTCGGACATCCCGATGTTCCTGGGCGCGATGATCGTCGGCCCCCTGGCCGCCCTGGTCCTGAAATATGTGGACAAGTTCACCGAGCAGCGGACCCGGGCCGGGTTCGAGATGCTGGTGGACAACTTCACCGCCGGCATCGTGGGCGGCGTCATGGCCGTCGCGGGCGCGCTGGCCATCGGCCCGGTCGTGCAGAAGGTCACCGACGTGGCCAGCGACGCGGTCGGCTGGCTGGTCGGCAACGGGCTGCTGCCGATCGTCTCGACCCTGATCGAACCGGCCAAGGTGCTGTTCCTGAACAACGCGATCAACCACGGCGTGCTCGGCCCGCTCGGTGTCGCCGAGGCCGCGCAGACCGGCAAGTCGATCCTGTTCATGCTGGAGTCGAACCCGGGTCCCGGGCTCGGGCTGCTGCTGGCGTACCTGCTGTTCGGGCCGCGGCAGCTGCGGCCGAGCACCCCGGCCGCGATGATCATCCACTTCTTCGGCGGCATCCACGAGATCTACTTCCCGTACGTGCTGATGAAGCCGCGACTCATCCTGGCCATGATCGCGGGCGGGGCGGCCGGGGTGTTCACGTTCATGGTCACCGGCTCCGGGCTGGTCGCCACGCCGTCGCCGGGCAGCATCTTCGCCTACGTGGCCGTGACGCCGCGGGGCGGCTGGCTGGGCATGATCGCCGGGATCGTCATCGCCACGGTCGTGACGTTCGCCGTCGCGGCGGCGCTGCTGGGCTTCGGCCGCGGCGAGAAGGCCGAACCCGCCGGCGACGAGCCCACCGCCGCGGACACCCCGGCCGCCACGGACACCCCGGCCGGCGTCGAGACCCCCGCCGCCGTGGAGACCCCCGCCACCGTCCAGGTTACGGCCGACCGGCCCGTCACGAAGGAGTCGTAACCATGCCGAGCATCGACAGCAAGGACATCCGCAAGATCATCGTCGCCTGCGACGCCGGGATGGGCAGCAGCGTCATGCTCGCCTCCCAGCTGCGCAAGCAGCTCAAGGAGAGCGGCGTCGCGGTGGAGCACACCCCGGTCAACTCCATCCCCGACGACGCGGACGTGATCGTGGTGCACTCCGGCCTGGCCGCCAGGGCCCGGGCGGCGGCGCCGGGCAAGGTGCTGGTGCCGTTCCAGATCTTCCTCGGCGACCCGGCCGTGACCAGGCTCGTCGCCACCATCAAGAACGGCGGCACGGTCGATGCGTGACGACCTGCTCGACCCGCGGGCGGTGCTGCTGCACGAGAGCGCGGCCGACCGCGACGCGGCCATCCGCCGCTGCGGGCAGGCGCTGGTGGAGGTGGGCGCGGTCGCGCCGGCGTACGTGACGGCCATGCTCGAACGCGAGCGCACGATCTCCACCTACGTCGGCGAGGGCGTGGCCATCCCGCACGGGACGGCCGGTTCCAAGGACGACATCGCGCGCGACGCGATCTGCGTGGTGCGCTTCCCCGGCGGCGTCGACTGGGACGGCGAGCGGGTGACCCTCTGCGTCGGCATCGCGGCCAGGAACGACGGCCACGTGCCGCTGCTGGCCGCGCTGGCCGAGATCCTGCTCGACCCGGACCGGGCCAGGGCGCTGCGCGAGGCGACGGAGATCCATCAGGTGATGAAGGAGTTGACACGGTGAAGGTCGCCAGGTTCCATGCCCCGGGTGACATCAGGATCGAGGAGGCGCCCGAGCCGGTGGCCGGCCCCGGCGAGCTGAAGATCCGGGTGCGCAACTGCTCCACCTGCGGCACCGACGCGAAGATCTACCGGCACGGCCACCACCACATCAGGCCGCCGCGGGTGATGGGCCACGAGATCGCCGGCGAGGTGGTGGACACCGGCGCGCGGGTTCAGGTGATCGCCGCGATCCCGTGCGGCGTCTGCGCCGAGTGCCTGCGCGGCCGCCTGACCGTCTGCCAGGACCAGGAGTCGATGGGCTACCACTACGACGGCGGGTTCGCCGAGTACCTGATCGTCCCGGCCAAGGTCCTGGCCGTGGACGGCGTCAACGAGATCCCGGCCGGGGTCGGCTTCGCCGAGGCGTCCGTGGCCGAGCCGCTGGCCTGCGTGCTCAACGGCCAGTCGCTGGCCCGCGTCGGGCCCGGCGACGACGTGGTGGTGATGGGCGCGGGGCCGATCGGCTGCCTGCACGTCCGGCTGGCCAGGGCGCGCGGCGCGGCCCGGGTCTTCCTGGTGGACGTCAACGCCGACCGCCTGGCGATGGCCGCCGAGCTGGTACGTCCTGACGCGGTGATCGACGACGACCCGGTGGGGCAGGTGCTCAAGCTGACCGGCGGGCGCGGCGCGGACGTGGTGATCACCGCGGCGGCGTCGGGCGCGGCGCAGGAGCAGGCGCTGCTCATGGCGGCCAGGCAGGCCAGGATCAGCTTCTTCGGCGGCCTGCCCAAGGACGACCCGGTGATCCGCCTGGACTCCAACCTGGTGCACTACCGCGAGCTGACCGTCGTGGGCGCGAACGGTTCGAGCCCGGCGCACAACGCCGAGGCGCTGCGCCTGATCGCCGAGGGCGCGGTGCCGGTGGCCGACCTGATCACGCATCGCCTGCCGCTGCCCCGGGTGCTGGACGGCATCGACCTCGTCACCCGTGGCACGGCCATCAAGGTCACGATCGAGCCCTGAGGAGGATGGGGAGATGGCGCGGAGAAACGTCGTGGTCGCCTCGGCGAGCGGGCTGCACGCCCGTCCCGCCAAGCTGTTCGTCCAGGAGGCGGCCAGGCTGAAGGTGCCGGTGCGGGTGCTGCTCGGCGCGAAGTCGGTGCCCGCGAACAGCATGCTGGGCGTGTTGTCGCTGGGCGCGGTGCGTGGGACGGAGGTGACGCTGGAGGCCGAGGGCCCGGGCGCGGAGGCGGCGCTGGACACGCTGGCCGCCCTGCTCGGCCGCGACCTCGACGCGGGCGAGAACCCGAGCGAGAACGCGGGCCAGGACCCGGGCCGGAACCCGGGCCATGACGCCGATCAGGGGGTCCTCGATGCCTGACACGCTCACCGGGTCAGGGGTCAGCCGGGGCCTGGCGGCCGGGCCGCTGCTCAAGCTGCCCGCCCCGGCGGCGCTGCCCGCCCCGCGGCCGGTGACCGACCCGGACGCCGAGCTGGCCACCGTGGCCGAGTCCCTGGAGCGGGTGGCCGCCGACCTCACCCGCCGGGCCGGCACCGCGGGCCTGGCGAGGGAGGCGGCCGAGATCCTGGCCGCGCTGGCCATGATGGCCGAGGACCCGGTGCTGCGCGAGGAGGCCGAATCGGGCGTCCACGCCGGGCTGGACGCCGCGCACGCGCTGCACCAGGCGTTCACCCGGCACCGGGAAGCGCTCGCGGCGCTCGGCGGCTACCTCGCGGAACGCGCCGCCGACCTGGACGACCTGCGGGCCCGCGCCGTCGCGTGCGCGCTCGGCCTGCCCATGCCTGGCATCCCGGCCCCCGGACACCCGTACGTGCTGGTGGCCGCGGACCTCTCCCCCGCCGACACCGCGACGCTCGGCCCCGACGTGCTGGCGCTGGTCACCGAGCGCGGCGGCCCGACCAGCCACACCGCGATCCTGGCCAGGGGCAGGGGCCTGCCCGCGGTGGTGGCCTGCGCGGGCGTCATGGCGCTGGCCGACGGCACGGTCATCGGCGTGGACGGCGGCACCGGCGAGATCACGGTCGGGCTCACCGACGACGCGGCGGACCGGCTGCGGGCACGCGACAGGGCCGACCGCGACCGGCTGGCCGGCGGCTCGGGCCCGGGCGCGACCGCCGACGGTCACCCGGTCAAGCTGCTGCTCAACGTCGGCTCGGCCAAGGATCTCGAACCGGGCGCGGAAGGCGTCGGGCTGTTCCGCACCGAGTTCCTGTTCCTGGACCGCAGGCAGGCGCCCGCCTTCGAGGAGCAGGTGGCCGCGTACGCGGAGGTGTTCGCCCGGGCGCCGTCGGTCGTCGTGCGCACGCTCGACGCGGGCACCGACAAGCCGCTGCCCTTCCTCGGACTCCCGCCGGAGCCGAACCCGGCGCTCGGCGTGCGCGGGCTGCGCGTCGACCGGGTGCTGCCCGGCGTGCTCGACACCCAGCTCGACGCGATCGCCGAGGCCGCCCGCGGCTCGGGCGCGGACGTCCTGGTCATGGCACCCATGGTCACCACGGTCGAGGAGGCGGCCGGTTTCGCCCGCCGCGCCCGCGCGCGCGGCATCTCCAGGGTCGGCGTGATGATCGAGGTCCCGGCCGCCGCGCTGCGCGCCGAGCGTATCCTGGCCGAGGTCGACTTCCTCAGCATCGGCACCAACGACCTGGCCCAATACGCCTTCGCCGCCGACCGGCAGCACTCCGCCCTGGCCGACCTGCTCGACCCGAGCCAGCCCGCGCTGCTGCGGCTGGTCGAGATGTGCGCCCGGGCGGGGCTGGCGGCCGGGAAGCCGGTGGGCGTGTGCGGCGAGGCGGCCGGCGACCCCCGGCTGGCTCCGCTGCTGGTGGGGCTGGGGGTGACGAGCCTGTCGATGGCCCCGGTGTGCGTGCCGGTCGTGCGCGAGGCGCTGGCCGGGCTGACCCTGGCCCAGTGCCGGGACCTGGCCGCCGCCGCGCTCGCCTAGGAGACGGGCTCCGGGTTGTGCGCCCGGAGCCGGAGCTCGTCGCCCTCGACGTCGACCGTCACCTTGCCGCCCTCGTCCACCTCGCCGGTGAGCAGCATCGTGGACAGCCGGTTGTCCAGCTCCCGCTGCACGGTCCTGCGCAGCGGGCGGGCGCCGAACTCGGGCTGGTAGCCGCGTCCGGCGAGCCAGTCCTTGGCCGCGTCGGCGACCTCCAGCGACACGTCCTGGCCGCGCAGGCGCTGCCGGGTCTTCTCCAGCAGCAGGTCCACGATCTGGCGCAGTTGCTCGCGTTCCAGCCGCTTGAAGATGATCGTCTCGTCGATGCGGTTGAGCAGTTCGGGGCGCAGGGAGTGGCGCAGCAGGTCCATGAGCTGGTCGCGCAGCCGGGGGCTGTCGCCGGGCGCGTCGAGGATCTGCTGGGCGCCGATGTTGCTGGTCATGATGACGATCGTGTTGGTGAAGTCGACCGTGCGGCCCTGGCCGTCGGTGAGGCGGCCGTCGTCGAGCATCTGCAGCAGGATGTTCATCACGTCCGGGTGGGCCTTCTCGATCTCGTCGAGCAGCACCACCCCGTGCGGACGGCGGCGCACGGCCTCGGTGAGCTGCCCCGCCTCCTCGTAGCCGACGTACCCGGGCGGCGCGCCGATCAGCCGAGAGACCGTGTGCCGCTCCTGGAACTCGCTCATGTCGATGCGGACCATGTGGTTCTCGCCGCCGAACAGGGCCGCGGCCAGCGCCCTGGCCAGCTCGGTCTTGCCCACGCCCGTCGGGCCGAGGAACAGGAAGCTGCCGATCGGCCGGTTCGGGTCCGACAGGCCCGCCCTGGCCCTGCGCACCGCCTCGGCGATGGCGACCACGGCCTCGTCCTGGCCGATCACCCGCTCGTGCAGCTGCTCCTCCAGGCGCATCAGGCGTTCGCGCTCCTGCTGGGTGAGCTGGGTGACCGGGATGCCGGTGCGGCGCGAGACCACCTCGGCGATGTCGTCCACCATCACCTGCGGGACGGTGTCCTCGCCGCGCCGCGCCCGATCCAGCTCGGGACGGACCTTGTCGATCTGGGTGGTCAACTCCTTGGCCAGGTCGAAGTCGTCGGACGAGACCGCCTGCGCCTTGTCCCTGCGCAGCGCGTCGAGCCGTTCCTCCAGCTCGCGCACGTCGCTGCCGGGGGTGCGCGAGCGCAGCCTGACCCGGGCGGCCGACTGGTCCATCAGGTCGATGGCCTTGTCGGGCAGGAACCTGTCCGTGATGTAGCGGGCCGACAGGGTGGCGGCGGCGTCGAGCGCCTCGTCGGTGATGCGTACCTGGTGGTGCGCCTCGTAGGTGTCGCGCAGCCCGGCCAGGATCTCGACGGTCTGCTCCACGGTGGGCTCGGCGACCAGGATGGGCTGGAAGCGGCGTTCCAGCGCGGCGTCCTTCTCGATGTTCTTGCGGTATTCGTCGATCGTGGTGGCGGCGACGACGTGCAGCTCGCCCCTGGCCAGGGCGGGCTTGAGAATGTTGGCCGCGTCCATGCCGCCTTCGGCCGAGCCGGCGCCGACCAGGGTGTGCACCTCGTCGATGAACACGATGATCTCGTCGGCGTGCGCGCGCACCTCGTCGATGACCTTCTTGATGCGTTCCTCGAACTCGCCACGGTACTTCGAGCCGGCCACCATGCCGGTCAGGTCGAGCGCGATCACGCGGCGGTCCTTGAGCGTGTCGGGGACGCTGTTGTTCACGATGCGCTGCGCGATGCCCTCGACGATGGCGGTCTTGCCGACGCCCGGCTCGCCGATGAGGCACGGGTTGTTCTTGGTGCGGCGTGACAGCACCTCGATGGACTGCTCGATCTCGTCCTCGCGGCCGACGACCGGGTCGACGCGGCCCTGCCTGGCCTCCTCGGTGAGGTCGCGGCCGTACTCGTCGAGCGAGGGGGTGTCGCTCCTGCCGCGGCCGCGGTGGCCGTCGCCCGCCCGGCCGCCGCCGCCCGTTCCCAGGCCCGTTCCCGCGCCCGTGCCCGCGCCGGCCAGCAGGGACTGCTGCAGTTCGTTGGCGCTGACGCCCTGTTCCCGCAGGATCCTGGCGGCGCCGGAGTCCGGGTTGGCGGCCAGGGCGAGCAGCAGGTGCTCGGGGCCGATGTAGGAGGACTGCAGGGCGCGGGAGATCCGCTGGGCGTCCAGGATGGCGCGTTTGGCGGCGGGCGAGAGCGTGGTGGGCGGCTCGGTGGCCTCGCCCGGGCCGGCCATCTCGTCGATGCGGTCGCGCAGCCGTCCGGCGTCCACGCCTGAGGACTCCATCAGCGCCCGGCCCGTGTCGTTGTCGACGAGCGCGTCGAGCAGGTCGAGCGCGTCCAGGTCGGGGGCGCCGCGCTGGCCGGCGCCCTCCAGCGCCGCCTGCAGGACCTCCCTGGCCGACGCGCTCAGCAACCGGCCCACGTCGACCCGCTGGACGCTGGGCCGCGACGGCGGCCAGCCCTCCATGCCGCCGAACACCCGGCCCGTGAGCTCCTCGAACCCCCGGAACGGGTCTCCGCCGAAGAACGATCTGAACGGCATGTCCGACATAGGTGAGTCCCCTTTCGCCCGCTCAGGGGACATCTAGCCGGACGTGTCGCAAGTCAATGCCAGCAATCAGCAAAGCATCCGGTCGCGGGGGTTCACTCGGTGGCGACGAAGCTGATGATCGGGGTGTCGCCGGAGACGAGTTCGAGCGCCTGGTGGCGGGTGCCCGGCGCCTCCAGCAGCGCCATGACGACGGCCGCCACGTCGTCGCGCGGCACGGAGCCCGGGGGCACCGAGGGGGCCAGCCGCACCAGGCCGGTGCCGGGGTCGTCGGTCAGGCGTCCTGGGCGCAGGATCGTCCAGTCGAGTTCGCGGCGGCGCAGGTCGTCCTCGGCCTCGGTCTTGGCCTTGATGTAGGCGGCCCACACCTCGTCGCTGCCCGCCCTTGGCGACCGGCCCGCGCCCATCGAGGAGATCTGGATGAAGCGCCCCACGCCGGCCCGCTCCGCCGCGTCGGCCATGAGCACAGCCGCGCCCCGGTCCACGGTGTCCTTGCGGGCCGAGCCGCTGCCCGGCCCCGCCCCGGCCGCGAAGATCACGGCGTCGGCGCCGCGGACGATCTCGGCCACGTCCTCGGCGGTCGCCTGCTCCAGGTCGCACACCACGGCCTCGGCGCCGGTCGCCTCGACGTCGTGGACGTGCGCCGGGTTGCGCACCAGCCCGACCGCGCCCGATCCCAGCCGCGCCGCCAGCCGCAGCGCGATCTTCCCGTGCCCGCCCGCGATGATGATCCGCATGCCCGCCATGGTGTCATGGAGCCATGAGCGACTTCCCGCAGGCGCCCACCCCGGCGTTTCTCTTCGACCTGGACGGCACCCTGATCGACTCGGTCTACCAGCACGTCGTCGCCTGGCGGCAGGCGTTGTCCGGGATGGGCATCGACCTGTCGGTGTGGCGCATCCACCGGCGCATCGGGATGAGCGGCGGGCTGTTCGTCAGCGCGCTGCTGCGCGAGACCGGGCTGAAGCTGACCCAGGAGCAGATCGACGAGTTGCAGGTCACCCACGCCGACGCGTACGCGGCGCAGATCGACTCGGTCCGCCCGCTGCCCGGCTCGAAGGAGCTGCTGGCCGAGCTGAGCGCCCGCGGGGTGCCGTGGGCCATCGCCACCAGCCCCACGCCCGCCTCAGATCGGCGACCAGCCATGGCGACGAAGTCTCCACGAGAATACGCGACCAGCGATGCTGGAGCTGCCCGACGACACCCCGATG
Source organism: Nonomuraea antri (assembly GCF_013283785.1). GTDB lineage: Bacteria > Actinomycetota > Actinomycetes > Streptosporangiales > Streptosporangiaceae > Nonomuraea > Nonomuraea antri. The sequence goes on along the minus strand of NZ_JABCPZ010000149.1, from coordinate 5,239 downwards.
GTGACCCGCGACCGCGTGAAGCGGGCCAAGCCCGACCCGGACCTGTTCCTGGCCGGTGCGGCACTGGCCGGGGTGGACCCGGCGCATGCCATGGTGGTGGGCGACAGCGTCTGGGATCTGCTGGCCGCGCGCCGGGCCGGCTCTCTCGGCATCGGGCTGTTGTCAGGAGGGTACGGACGAGACGAACTGGAGCGGGCGGGCGCCTTCCGCGTCTACGCCGACCCGGCGGAGATGCTGGACCGGCTCGACGAACTGGGCGTGCGGCTGGGCGATTGACCGGCGGGGGAATACCCGGTCGAACCACCGGGCTTGATCATGCGTAATCCCCACAGAGGAGCTTGAGATGGATCTGGCAGACATCGGCGTCACCGGACTCGCCGTCATGGGGCGCAACCTGGCCAGGAACCTGGCCAGGCACGGATACTCGGTGGCCGTGCACAACCGCACCGCCAGCCGGACGCAGCAGCTGGTCGAGGAGTTCGGTGCGGAGGGCACGTTCGTGCCGTCCGAGGAGATGGCGGACTTCGTCGCGTCGCTGAAGCGGCCGCGCCGCGCCATCATCATGGTCAAGGCGGGCGCGGGCACCGACGCGGTGATCGAGGAGCTCGCCGCGCTGATGGAGCCCGGCGACATGATCGTCGACGGCGGCAACGCGCACTTCGCCGACACCCGACGCCGCGAGGCGGCGCTGCGCGAGCGCGGCATCCACTTCGTCGGCACCGGCATTTCCGGCGGCGAGGAGGGCGCGCTGAACGGGCCCAGCATCATGCCGGGCGGCTCGAAGGAGTCGTGGGCGGCGCTCGGCCCGATCCTGCAGGACATCTCCGCCAAGGTCGACGGCGTGCCCTGTGCCACCTACGTGGGCCCCGACGGCGCCGGGCACTTCGTGAAGATGGTGCACAACGGCATCGAGTACTCCGACATGCAGCTCATCGCCGAGTCCTACGACCTGCTGCGCCAGGCGCTCGGCGCGAGCCCGGCCGAGCTGGCCGAGGTGTTCCGCGAGTGGAACCGGGGCGATCTCGACTCGTACCTGATCGAGATCACCGCCGAGGTGCTCGACCAGGTCGACGCCGCCACCGGCAAGCCGCTCGTGGACGTCATCGTCGACCAGGCCGAGCAGAAGGGCACCGGCCGCTGGACCGTGCAGAGCGCGCTCGACCTGGGCGTGCCGGTGACGGGCATCGCCGAGGCGGTCTTCGCCCGCGCCCTGTCCGGGCACCCCGAGCAGCGGGCCGCCGTCGGGTCGCTGGAGGGTCCCGAGCTGTCCGGCGTCGGCGGGCGCGAGCTCGTCGAGGACGTGCGCCAGGCCCTGTACGCCTCCAAGATCGTCGCCTACGCCCAGGGCTTCGACCAGATCGCCGCCGCCTCCCGCGAGTACGGCTGGGACGTCGACCCCGGCGCGATGGCCACGATCTGGCGGGGCGGCTGCATCATCAGGGCCAAGTTCCTGGACCGGATCCGCGCCGCCTACGACGCCGACCCGAACCTGCCGACGCTGCTCGCCGCGCCCGCGTTCGCCGAGGCGCTGAACGCCGCGCAGGAGGCGTGGCGCCGGGTGGTGACCACGGCCGTGCGGATCGGCGTGCCGACGCCGGGCTTCTCCTCGGCGCTGGCCTACTACGACGGGCTGCGCCGCGACCGGCTGCCGGCCGCGCTGGTGCAGGGGCTGCGCGACTACTTCGGCGCGCACACCTACCGGCGGGTCGATCGCGAGGGCTCCTTCCACACCGACTGGTCGGGCGACCGCGCCGAGCGTCCCGCCTGACACCCCCGGGTCGCGGAGTCAGCGGCGGCGCATCCGGTCCGACGGGTTGGCCAGGGCGGTGACCGCCACGAAGCCGACGGGGCCGGTCGCGTCGTGCATGGTGCACTGGCCGGTGGCCACCCCGTCGGCGCTGACGTGGCCGGTCGACTCCAGCCCGATCAGCTCGCCCGCGGGCAGCCTGCCGAGGGTGAGCGTGTAGTCGGCGTTGATGAACGCCAGCCCGGCGGCGCCCAGGGTGCTGAGCGGGCTGGCGAAGTCGGCGGCCAGGGCCGCGCGCGTGAGCGGGGTCTCCGGCACGCCGTCCACCAGCGGGCGCGTGTCGCGCAGCCACACCCGCCTGGGGCCTGGCTCGCCCCACTCGGTCAGCCGCCACAGGTCGAAGGGCGGGTCCCACTCGCTCGCCGGGGGCGGGCCGCTGGGCGGGCGCTCGTCCCAGGCGGGGGTGGCGGGCAGCTCGCCGTCCGGCTGCTCGCTCCGCTTCAACAGGACGGCGCTCGCCCGGCCGATCACGCCCTGCGCGGTGGTGATCAGCGCGTCGGCGACGCGGATCCTGCGCCCGTCCCTGACCAGGGTGGTCGTCACGGTGACCGGTGTCATCGGGCTGTTGCGGAACAGGTCGACGGTCAGCCTGGCGGGGTGCAGGGCGGCGTCGCCGTGCGCCTGCTCGATGGCCATGGCGGCGAGGCCGCCGAGCAGGCGTCCGTGCAGCATGTCGGTGGACCAGGGGCTGTGGGCGTGCGGCTCGGGGACGTATTCGTCGCCTTTGCGGGTGAAGAACGCGGCGGTCACAGAACTTGATTCTAGTGCAGGAGCCTGCGGCCGATCACGCGCAGGCGTTCCTTGAGCTCCGCCGGTTCGAGCACCTCGAAGTCGAGGTCGAGGAAGGCCACGACCACGGCCATCAGGTGCGGGTCGTCGCCGCGCAGGGTGAGCACGCAGCGGTGCTCGTCCACCGGCTCGACCGTGCCCGCGGTCAGGCCGGCGACCCGCGCGGCGGGGGCGTGCACCAGGAAGCGGCCGGTCAGCGGCCACATCTCGTGCCCGAGGCGGCTCTCCACCCACCGTGCCACGTCGGGGTCGGGCGGCTCGCGCGGGACGAACCTGGGGCCGTTCGGGGTGCGCAGCCGGACCCGGTCGGCGCGGAAGGTGCGCCAGTCGCGGCGCTCGACGTCCCAGGCGACCAGGTACCAGCGCCTGCCCCGGTTGACCAGGCGATACGGCTCGGCCTCGCGGGTAGCGCTCTCGCCGTGGTGGTCGACGTAGTCGAAGCGCAGCCGCTCGTGGTCGCGGCAGGCGGCGGTGACGCGGGTGAGCAGTTCCGGCTCGACGGTCGGGCCTTCGCCGACGACGGACACGGTGTGCGTCTGCAGCGTGTTCACCCGGTGGCGCAGGCGGGCCGGCAGCACCTGCTCCAGCTTGGCCAGCGCGCGCAGCGACGTCTCCTCGATGCCGGCGACCGTGCCGCCGGCCGCGGTGCGCAGGCCGAGCGCCACGGCCACGGCCTCCTCGTCGTCCAGCAGCAGCGGCGGGAGCTGCGCGCCCGCGCCGAGCCGGTAGCCCCCGGCCACGCCTGGCGTGGCGTGCACCGGGTAGCCGAGGCTGCGCAGCCGCCCGACGTCGCGGCGCACCGTCCTGGGCGCGACCCGCAGCCGCTCGGCCAGGTCGGCGGTACGCCATTCGCGCCTGGACTGCAGCAGTGACAGCAGGCGCAGCAGCCTGGCCGAGGTATCCAACACGTCCCCGATTGTGGCCCGAATCCGGCCGCGATGGTTCCTACCGTGGGGGTCATGGACGCATTCGTCATCGACATTTCGCAGTCCGACCTGGACGATCTGCGCGAGCGGCTGAGCCGTACCCGCTGGCCGGACGCGCTCGACGGCGTCGGCTGGTCGTACGGCGTGCCGCCGCAGGCCGTGCGCGAGCTGGCCGGCCACTGGCTCGACGGTTTCTCCTGGCGGGCGCAGGAGGCCAGGCTGAACGCGCTGCCGCAGTACACGACCGAGATCGACGGGCAGCGGGTGCACTTCGCGCACGTCCGCTCGCCGCGTCCGGACGCGCTGCCGCTGCTGCTGACGCACGGCTGGCCCAGCTCGTTCGCCGACTTCTCGCGGGTGGCCGGGCCGCTCAGCCGTGACTTCCACCTGGTCATCCCGTCGATCCCGGGGTTCGCGTTCTCCGGCCCGACGCGTGAGACCGGCTGGGGCGTGCGCCGGGTCGCCGCGGCGTGGGTGGAGCTGATGAGCAGGCTCGGCTACGACCGCTTCGGCACGCAGGGCGGCGACTTCGGCTCGCTCATCTCCGCCGCCGTCGCGCGCGCGGCTCCCGGCCGGGTCGTCGGGGTGCATCTGAACGCCTCCGTCACCGCGTTCCCTACCGACGACATGTCGGGGCTGACGGAGGCGGAGCAGGCTCGGGCGAGCGGGTTCGCCCGGTGGGAGGAAATTTCGGGATATGCCGTGATTCAGGGCACCAGGCCGCAGACCCTCGCCTACGGCCTGACCGACTCGCCGGCCGGGCTGCTCGCCTGGAACCTCGACGCGTTCGCCTCCTGGGGTCAGGACGTCGGCGGCCTGTCCCCCGACGACATCCTGACCAACGTGGCCCTCTACTGGTTCACCGGGACGGCGGGCTCGGCCGGCCGCCTGTACCGGGAGAGCGGCCCCGACTGGGCGCCGCCCGCCGAACCCGACAAGACGCCGACCGGGATCGCGGTGTTCCCCGGCGACACGACCGTGCGCAGGTACGCCGAGCAGGTGCATCACGTGGTGCACTGGTCGGAGTTCACCACCGGCGGCCACTACGCCGCGCTCCAGACGCCCGAGGTGCTGGCGGCGGACGTGCGGGCGTTCTTCTCCGGCCTTTCACCTTCTAACCTTTCATGACGCAGAACGGGTGGCCCTCGGGGTCGACGAGGACCGTCCAGGACCCGTCGCCCGGCTGGTGCTCGGGCACCGTCGCGCCCCACTCCACCAGCGACTGCCGGGCGGCCTCGGGGTCGTCGACGGCGAAGTCGAGATGGACGTGCTTGCCCGCGTTCGGCCAGCCCGGGCCCCGGTAGCCGTCGACACGCTGGAAGGCGAGCGGGAGCGGGGTGGTGTCGAGGGTGACGAAGGTGGGGTCGTCCTGGTTGACGGGGGCGCCGGTGAGCTTGGCGTAGAAGGCGGCCAGGGCGACGGGGTCGGCGCAGTCGATGACGACGGAGGAGATCGTGGTTGCCATGCGACCAGCGTGCCCGGGGCTGGTACGCCGGGTCTTGAACATCCTTGCATCGTGGACGCCCGCCGGTCGGCCCCCTCCCGGGCGGAACTCATCACGATCGACCTCCGCCGCGAACGACTCCTACCACCGGGCGCCCCATCACGGTCACCCACCGCCGAGAACGCCCCGCCCCCAGGCGACCCATCACTAGCAGCCCCGCCACCAGCGGCCCGGCCGCAACCGCCCCTCACCACGAGCGACCCTCACCACGAG
>NZ_JABCPZ010000148.1 GCF_013283785.1 Nonomuraea antri | reverse complement strand
CCACCCCCTGGCAGGCCCGCCCAGGACCAGCCTGCGCAGGGCCCACCCGTGCAGGACCAGCCCGTGCAGGACCAGCCCGCGCAGGACCAGCCCGCCGGGACCGCGTCGGCCCTGCGCCCGGCCGGCGCGCACGAGGCGGGTCAGCACGCGGCGGGGCAGCACGAGGCGGGGAGACACGAGGCGGGGCAGGTGGACGCCAGGAGCATCGCGGACCGGGCGCGGGCCTGCCAGGGGGTGGCCGGGCTGTCCGGCGGCCCGTTCGGCACGGTGGCCACCTATCTCCCCGGCGAACGGCTGAACGGCGTGTCCGTGGACGACGGGACGATCGAGATCGCCATCGTCGCCACCCTGGACCGGCCGCTGCCGGAAACGGCCGACGGAGTGCGGCAGGCCGTCCACGGCCTGGCGGGCGGCCGTTCGGTGAACGTACGCATCGACGACGTGGTGGAGAGATCATGAACAACGTTCCATGGCTGCCGGTGATCGGCATGGCCGTCGGCATCGCGCTCGGCATGGCCGGGGCCTTCGGCGGGCTCGGCGCGTTCCTGCTCGTGCTCGTGCTCGGCGCGCTCGGCTTCCTGGTCGGGCGCATCGCGGAGAGCGGTGAGATCAACCTCGCGAACCTCTCGGCGAGGCGGAGATGACCACCGTCGCCTCCGGCCCGCGGGCGGGGGCGGGCGCCGTGACGGTGCCCGAGCAGCGGCGTCCGCCCCAGGCGGCGCCGGAGCGGCGCGGCAACACCGCCATCGCCGACCGGGTGGCGATGAAGATCGCGTGCTGCGCCGCCAGGGAGATCCCCGAGGTGCGGGAGGTCCACCTGGGCGGGCTGCCGTGGTCGCGCTCGTCCAGCGCCGAGGTCCGCGGCGACCGGGTCACGATCAACCTGAACCTGAGCATGGTGTACCCGTCGCCGCTGCGCGCCGTCGCGGCGAGGCTGCGGGAGCACGTGTCGAACCGCGTCCACGAGCAGACCGGGCTGCACGTCGACCGCGTGGACCTGACCCTGACGGACCTGGACGTGGAGGGAAGCCGGCATGACGGATCAGCACGCGAGCACGCCTTCCGCAGGTGAGGCGGGCGCGCACCGGGCCGAGGAGACCACCGGCCCGCCGGTGAACCGCGCCGCCGACCGGGCGGCGCTGCGCGCGTTCCGCCCGCACCGCTCGATTCCCGCGAGCATCGTGGCCATCGTGCTCACGCTGCTCAGCCTGCTGATCGCGGCGGAGACGATCTCGGCGCTGATCGGGCGTCCGCTGCGCTGGCTGCCGTACGACGGGATGCTCGCCGGCGCCTCGTCGACGCCGTGGTCGCACCCGCTGGCGCTGCTCGGCGCCGGGCTGGTGACGTTGATCGGGCTGGCCCTGCTGCTCATCGCGCTGATCCCGGGACGTCCGCGGCTGGTGCCGGTCAGGACCGGCGATCCCGAGCTGGTCATCGGGTTGCGGCAGAAGAGCTTCGCCAGGGCGCTGGCGCACGCGGCCGAGGAGGTGCCCGGCGTGCATCACGCCCAGGCCTCGATCCGCGGCCGTACGGTCGCCGTCACGCCCTTCACCTCGGGCTGGGATCCCGACGCGTTCGGCTCGGCCGTCCACGACGCGGTGCTGACCAGGCTGGCGGCGCTGAACCCGGTGGAGCCCTACCGGGTGGCGGTCAACGTGAAGGAGCGCAAGTGAGCAGGAAGACCGGACGCGGCAACCGGTGGGGGCTGGCCCTGGTCGGCCTGATCCTGACGCTGCTCGGCGCGCTCGCGCTGGCCCGCGGGCTCGGCGCGATCCCCGCGGCCCCGGCGGGCACGCCCATGGCGGACGGCGGCCTGCGCTCGTTCTTCGCCAGGACCAGCCCGTGGATCTGGTGGGCGGTGGCCCTGGTCTCGATCGTGGTCGCGTTGCTGGCGTTGCGCTGGCTGTTCGCCCAGGGACGCAGGGACACGCGGGGCTCGCTGCGGCTGGAGAGCGGTCCCGGCGGGGTCACCGAGGTGTCGGCGGGCGGGATGGCGCACGCGGTGGCCGCCGACCTGGAGTCGAACCCGGCCGTGCTGAGCGCCAGCGCCGACCTGGCGGGCACGCGCCGGCGTCCCGCCGTCCGGCTGCGGGTGGTGGCCGACGAGCGCGCCCCGATGGACGAACTGGCCGACCACCTGGCCAGAGTGGCGATCCCGCACATGCGCGAGGCGCTGGAGGTCGATCACGTGCCCGCGGTGGCCCGCGTTAGCCTGGAGCCCTCACCTGCGCCACAACGGGTCGTGCAGTAACGAAGGGGTCGCCGACGTGTCCGTCGTCAAGATCAATGTGTTGACCGTGCCCGCCGACATGCGCGAAGAGCTCGAACGCCGCTTCACCGGACGGGCCGGGATGGTGGAGAACTCCGACGGCTTCGAGTGGTTCGAGCTGCTCAGGCCGGTCGACGGCACCGACAACTACCTGGTCTACACCCGCTGGCGCAGCGAGCAGGACTTCCTGAACTGGCAGCAGGGCCAGGCGTTCCAGCGCGGCCACGCGCAGGCGTCGGGACAGGCGTCAGGTCAGGGCGGCGGGAGCGGTCACGGGCACGGGCAGGGCCCCGCGGCGACGGGCTCGGACCTGTGGTCGTTCGAGGTCGTGCAGAGCGCGGGGCGGCCCGGCGCCTGACCCGGCGGGCTCAGGCGTCCGGCGGGCTCAGGCGTCCGTGGGACTCGGCGTCAGGCGTCCAGCGGGTTGACGGCGATGCGGTCGGCGATGCCGTTCGCCACGAACCGCGCCGCGATGCTCGACGGCTTGCGCGCGCCCTGCTCGGAGATGCAGACCGTGAACTCCTTGGCGATCTCCAGGCGGGGGTGGCGCTCCAGCACCTCGCGGCGCACGCCGGCGGGGATCTCGTCGGTGCGGCGCCCGGAGATGTCCATGCCGGTCGACAGTTCGAGCAGGTGACCCTCGGGGTCGTCGGCCACCGGGACCTCGTCCCACATGTGCCTGATGATGACCTCGGCCGCCCGCGTCCTGCGCTCCGGCGACCAGCCCGCGCCCGCGCAGAACGCCCAGGCCACGTGCCCGCCCGCCTCCTCGTACGGCACGGTGTGGCTGTCGAACTCGGCGGCCAGCCCGACGTCGTGCAGCATGGACGCCACGTACAGCAGCTCCGCGTCGAACGCGATGCCCTCCTGCTGGGCGTAGGCCGCCGCCCACAGGTAGGCGCGGATGGAGTGGTTGAGCAGCGAGGGCGTGTGGTAGCGGGTGGCCACCTCCAGGGCGCCGCGGCAGGCGGGGGTGTCCGGGATCACGATGTCGTCGTATCTCACAGTCACCAGCATCTCGCCACCCGCCCGCCGGCCGCGAGCCGGGGTGCTCCGGAGGTTCTTCCAGGGCGCGGGAACCGAAGGCGCATCGGGCGGCTAACGAATGACGCACTCAACTTGACCAGTTGATCGCGATTCGGACAGCATGTTCCACCCCCATCTTTCGGCCCGGAAGGAACTGGCGTGCGCCGGCTTGCGATCCCCCTTGCTCTCGTGCTCGCTCTCGGCGGGACGGTGAGCCCAGCGCAAGCAGAACCGGTCAAACGCACCGCGCAGTGCCAGGGCGACTGGCTGCCGGGCACGCCCACCGCCGACGACGTCATGCGGGGCGAGATCTCCCTGGTCGGCCTGCCCGCCGTCAAGCTCGGCAAGAAGATCAACTGGTCGCAGAGCCCGTACGGCAACCGTTCGTGGGAGTTCGTCTTCCAGTCGCTGCGCTGGATGGGGGCGCTGGTGGTGGCCTACGAGAACAGCGGCGAGCAGCGGTACCTGGATCGTGCCACCGAGATCGCCAAGGACTGGGCCGCGAACAACAAGCCGGGCGCGCGCGGCACCAGGTCGTATGTGTGGAAGGACCACCCGACGTCGCTGCGCACGCAGCCGCTGCTGTGCCTGAGCATGCACGTCAATGACGGCTGGCTGAAGGACTCGCTGGCCGACCACGCGCGCCTGCTGTCCGACGCCCGCCTGTACAAGAAGGGCCACAACCACGGCATCGACCAGGACATCGCGCTGATGGGCATCGGCTGCAGGTTCGGCAGGAAGGACTGGTCCGACCTGGCCGCCAAGCGCCTGACCGGCACGGTGAAGCTGGACGTCGACTCCCAGGGCGCGCTCATGGAGCAGGCGCCGCGCTACGCCGTCTATGTCTACGGCAGGCTCCAGGTCGCGATGACCAACATGAAGGCGTGCGACCGCAAGGTGCCCGGCGACGTGGCCGAGCGCGCCGAGATGCTCAAGGACTTCATCGCGCACTCCACCATGCCCAACGGCTTCATGGTGCCGCTCGGCGACGGCAGCGCGGAGACCGAGCCCAAGATGGAGACCGGCACGCCGGACAAGAAGGTCAAGGTGTACAAGGCCGGGTACGTGTTCGGCCGCACCGACTGGGGCAAGCCGGACTCGGCGTACTACTCGCTCAGGTTCGGCCCCGGCATGAAGTTCCACGGCCACGAGGACCACCTGGGCGTGACCTACTACGCGCAGGGCCGCGACATCCTGGTCGACGCGGGCTTCCACTCCTACGAGAAGAGCACCTACCGCTACTGGACGCTGTCCCACGAGGCGCACAACGTGCCGACCGTGGTGGGCGAGCGGTTCCGGCCGCGCACGTACAGCAGGCTGACCGACTCGGAGTACGGCAAGGACCGGCAGGCGTTCCGGCTGACCGACAAGGCGTACGGCGTGAGCCGCACCCGGTCGGTGCTGGTGAACCACGGTAAGGACTTCATGGCCGTGCTCGACACCGCGTCCGGCGGCAAGAAGGTGAAGAACCTGTGGCGTTTCGCCCCGTCGCTCAACGTCGTCTCGAACGACGGCGGCCGGGTGGTGCTGAGCGACGGCAAGTTCAAGGTCACGCTGGTGCAGTTCGCCTCGTGCAAGTCGGTCGGCGGGCAGAAGGTGGAGCGCGGGGGGAAGCTGGGCTGGATGTCGCCCACGTACCTGGCCAAGGAACGCACGAACGTGGTGGTCTCGCCGGCGGCGAAGTCGCTGCTGACGGTGATCGTGCCGGGCGAGGAGTCGCCCAAGGTGTCGTGCTCGGGCGGCAAGGTCAAGGTCGACGGCGAAACCCTGCCCGCCGCTCTGCTCTGAGGCATTTCGGCCAGACCACTATTTGACGACGCACCGGCGAACATCAATGCGCCGGTGCGTCTTCTTTTCACAATCCCCAGCCGGAAGCTCAACACAGCATTTACGGCAGATCAAGTCTTGTTTTACTATCCCGGCACTTCAAGAATCACCGAGGAGATCAACAGGTAACCATTACCGGAGGCAACTTGCCTGTCATGAGAAGGGCCATATGCGCGGCCTTGCTGGCCGTACCCCTGGCGCTGATCCCCTCCTCGGCGTACGCCAGCGACGGCTGGGCCTACGCCGATTACACGGGCGCGAGCGCCTATTTCAACGACACCTACAACAACGGCCACCTGGAATCGGTGCGGACGTGGGACGACGCCCCCGACGGATACGGAGTGCGCTCCCAGTCGTGGAAAAACGGGTACCTCTACGGGACCTACACCTATACCGGCGGAGCCGGCACTTCCCGGCTGGACCTCATCGACGCCTATGAAGGCGAGAGCGTCACGATCCAGGTCTGCAGCCGCGACAAACTCTCCAACGGCACGGTGCGCATCTTCAGTTGCGGCTATCCCCCATCCTTCATCGCCTGACGACAGGAGCGGCACACGATGAACTCCTCTGCCTTGCGCGGCTCCGTCGTCGTCATCGCCTCGGCCCTGGCCGTCGCCGTCATCGCGGGCGGCGCGTTCCTGCTCACCAGGACGGCCGGCGCGCCCGCGACCGGCCGGGCCGACACCGTCCTCGCCAGGGCCGCGGTGTTCGCCGACCCCGTGCCGCTGGCGCAGGCGGCGCCCGCCGCGTTCCGGACGGTCCCGGCCACCCTGCCCGACGGCCGGGCGTTCTCGCCCCAGGCCTTCCTGGACGACGACACCATCCTGGTCACCACCGAGTCGTCGTTCGAGAAGACCGACGCGTTCCTCGCCTACGACCTGGCCGACGGCCGGGTCAGGAAGATCGCCGAGGTGCACACGCCGGGGACGGCGACGATCTTCGCCGCCGACATCACCGCGGGACACGGCCACATCGCCTGGTGGACCGCGCGCCGGGCGGCGGGCGCGGAGATCGTCGAGGTCTGGACGGTGCCCGCGACCGGCGGCGAGCCCGCGCTGCGCGGGGCCGTTTCTGTCACCAACCGGATGGAACGCCGGGTGACCGGGCTGTCGCTCACTCCCGACACGCTCGCGTTCTCGGTCGGCAACGCGGGCGTCTTCCAGGCCCCGCTGGCCACCGGCCAGGCGCGGACGGTGCCGGGCACCGCGGGTCAGCACGTCCTGTCCTGGCCGTGGATCGGCAGCCCCGGGCTGCTGCGGCACGACGCCGCGGCCTTCCAGAAGCTGCGTAACGTCCAGACCGGCGAGGTACGCGACGCCGCCGACGGCTACGCCTGCGGCCTGAACAGGTGCGTGCCGGAGAAGGGCGGCCAGGTGACCGCGCGCAATGGCACCCCTGACCGGGTCCTGCCGTTCGAGGCGGTCGGCAAGCGGCTGTTCCGCGACAGGTTCGCCTTCGGCACCGACAGGACGCTCGGCCTGCTCATGGCCGACCTCGACACCGGCCGGGTGCTGGACCTGGGCGTCCGGCCCGATGCCAAGGGCACGCTGTTCGCCAGCGACCCCAAGCCGGACGGGCGCATGCTCACCTACCGGATCAAGGCGGGCGAGCAGATCGTCATCGACCTGGCCGCCATCCGCTGACCCCGTTTCCTCCGCCCTCGTTCCCGTCCTCGTTCCCGACGGGAGCGAGAGCGGGCTCACGCCTCGGCCCGGGTGCCTGCCCTGAGCCACCACGTCACCAGGAGCGTCCCGGCCAGGACGACGCCCGCCACGGCCCGGTAACCGGCGTCCATCCCGAAGGCCACGGTCACCGTGCCCATGAGCGCGACACCGACCGCGCTGCCCAGCTCGCGCGTGGCGCTGTTGAGCCCCGAGCCGAGCCCGGCCCGCTCGCCCGGCAGCGCGGCCATGATCTCGTGTGACAACACGGGCAGGCAGAGCCCCATCGCCGCGCCCATGATCACCAGGCCGATCGCGTACACCGGGTACGGCATGGCGGCGTCCGCGAACGACAGCAGCGCCAGCCCCGCGACGTTCCCGGCGAGCCCGACCGGCACCGCGACGCGCGGCACGAAACGGCCGGCCAGCCGCGACAGGACGATCATGGGGATGGTGAGCGGCACGATCGCCACGCCGGTGAGCAGCGGCGAGAAGCCCTTCACCTCCTGCAGGAACCGGGCGTTCATGAAGAACAGCGCGAACAGCCCGAAGAACGTCACCGCCACGCCCAGCGCCCCGGCCCGCAGCCGGGCGATGGCGAACAGCCTGGGGTCGAGCAGCGGCGCCGCCGCGCGCCACTGGTGTGCGACGAACCCGGCGAGCAGCACGACGGCCACCCCGAACGAGCCGAGCACCAGCGCGCTCCCCCACCCGGCGGAAGGCCCCTCGATGATGCCGATCAGCAGCGCCACGGACGCGGCCGTCAGCAGCCCGGTGCCCGGCAGGTCAAGCGCGGTGCGGTGGCGCGGCGCGCGGGGCGCGATGACGGCCACGAGCAACGCCAGCACCCCGGCGAGCGCGACGGGCACGGCGAACAGCGCCCGCCACGGCAGGTACTCCATGACCAGCCCGCCGCCCAGGTTCCCGAGCACGCCGGCCGCGCCGGTGGCGGCCGTCCAGACGGCGACCGCGTGCCCGCGCTCGGCGGCCGGGTAGACGCCGACGGTCAGCGCCAGCGAGGCCGGCATCACCAGCGCGGCCCCGGCCCCGCTCACCGCCCTGGCCGCGATCAGCGTGCCGACGTCGGGCGCGAGCGCCGCCGCAGCGCAGCCGGCGGCGAACACCGCCAGCCCGCTCAGCAGCACCCCCTTGCGCCCGAACCGGTCACCCGCCGCGCCGGCCGGGATGAGCAGGCAGGCGAAGACGACGACGTACGCGTCCACGATCCACAGGACCTGCGCGGGCGACGGGCGCAGCTCGCTGCCCGCGAGCGTGGGGATGGCCAGGTTGACGGCGGCGACCAGGGCGACGGCGAGGACCACGGCGGCCGCCATGACGGCCATGATCCGCCCGCGCGCGGGATGCCCGGTCTCCAGGGCGGTTGCGGACATGCGAAAACCTCCGGCTGAGGGGATGAGCGAGGTCATGGTGGAGCGGAGGCCTCCCGCGCTTCACACCGTAGACTCGGCTCTGACTTGACCTCAAATGCAGCTTTCACAGGTGATATATGCGTCAGACGCAACCCAGCCTGGACCTGCTGATCGCGCTCGACGTCCTGCTGGAGGAGTGCAGCGTTTCCGCCGCGGCGCGGCGGCTGCACCTGTCCGAGCCGGCGATGAGCCGCACGCTCGGCCGCATCAGGACGGCGATGGGCGATCCCGTGCTGGTGCGCTCCGGGCGGCAGATGGTGCCGACGCCGCGCGCGCTGGCCGTCCGGGCCGAGGTGCGGGCGGTGGTGGAGGCGGCCAGGAACGTGTTCACCCCGCCCGGGCGTCCCGACCCGGCCACGCTGGTCCGCCGGTTCGTGATCCTGGCCTCGGACGCCGTGATCACCGCGATGAGCCTGCCGCTGCTCGCCCACGCGGCCGCCGCCGCGCCCGGGGTGACGTTCCACTTCCTCCCCGAGGGCCACGCCGACCAGCACGCCCTGCGCGACGGGAGCGCGGACCTGGAGGTGACGGTGATCGTCGACCCGGCGCCGGAGACCCGGGTCGAGCCGCTGATGAGCGACCGGGCCGTCGGCGTCGTCCGGCCCGGCCACCCGCTGCTCGGCGGCCCGATCACGCCCGCGCGGCTGGCCGCGGCCGAGCACCTGGTCGCCACGCGCCGGGGCCGCACCTCCGGCCCGCTGGACGAGGCCCTGGCCGCCATGGGGCTGCGGCGGCGGGTGGCCGGTTCCGTGCCGACGTTCGGCGCGGCCCTGCTCGCGGTCCGCGACTCCGACCTGGTGGGGATGACGCCGGAGCGGCTGACCAGGCCGTTGATCGAGGCGCTCGGGCTGGTGACGTTCCCGATCCCGGTGGAGCTGCCGGAGATGACGCTGTCGCAGGCGTGGCATCCGCGCTACGACGCGGACCCGGCGCACGCCTGGCTCAGGGAACGCATCCGCGAGGTGCTCGCCTCCCCGTGACGCCCCTGGCGCGCGTCACGCGCCTTCGGGCAGGGTGAGCATCCGGTTGAGCACGGGGACGAGGTGTTCCTCCTCGTGGTCCAGGTGCGCTTCCAGCTCGGTGGCGAGCCGGTCGAGCTCCGCGGCGAAGTCCGCGCCGCCGTCCTCGATCAGCCGCCTGATCCGGTCCATGAGCCGGGCCACCACCGCGTGCTCGGCGCGGAGCCTGGTCAGCGCCTGGGCCAGTTCCGGGTGCTCGGTCGCCAGGTGCGGGAAGAGCACGCCGTCCTCGCCCTGGTGGTGTGCGTGGAGGGCGTCGCAGAACGTCAGGCAGTGGGCCCGCAGGTCGGACGCGCCGGGGCGGGACGCGCGCAGGTTCGCCAGGTCGCGGCGGAAGCCGTCGTGCAGCTTGACCAGCTCGTCGCCCCAGGCGACCAGCCGCTGTTCGTCCGTCATGCCGTCCTCCTTCGTGCCGGGCCGCCGTGGACGGTGGAGAAGACCGCGGCCAGCAGGGCGGCCGCCGCGGCGACGGCGAAGCTCCAGCCCGCGCCGCCCGCGGCCAGCACCGCCGCGCCCACCGCGCCGGCCACGCTGCTGCCCACGACCCTGACCAGGGCGTTCACGCCGCCGGCCGCCGCGGTCTTGGCCGGTTCCACGTGCTCGACGGCCATCGTGCCGAGCGCCGCGTACCCGAGTCCGATCCCCAGCCCCAGCACGGTCGCGGCCCCGTACAGGTCCGCGTCCGACGACCTCGACACGGCGAGCCACAGCGCGGCGGCGGTCACCAGCGCGGAGCCCGACGCCACCAGCGCGGACGCGGTGAAGCGGCGCATCAGCGGGCCGGCCAGCGCCGAGACGACGAGCATGAGCACCGTGGTCGGCAGCAGGTAGACGCCGACCTGCAGCACCGAGGCGCCGAGCGTGCCCTGGGCCACCGCCGAGACGGTGGTGATGGCCGCGAACAACGCGAACCCGAGCAGGAACGACGCCACGGTCGCGCCGATCGTCCCGGGGTGCAACAGCATGGGGATCTCGATCAGCGGCGTCGCGGTCCGCCTGGCCGTCACGATCCACACCCCGGCCACCGCCACGGCCGCGGCGAACAGTCCCAGCGTCGGCGGCGACGTCCAGCCCCACGCCGCGCCCTTGCTGATCGCCAGCAGCAGGCAGACGAGCCAGGCCGTGACCAGCCCGGCCCCGGCCAGGTCAGGACGCCCGGCGCGGCGGGCCGGCTCCTCGCGCACGACCGCCGCCACCAGGACGAAGCTCAGCACGCCCAGCCCGGTCAGCGCCCAGAACACGGCCCGGTGGTCGCCGTCGACCAGCCCGGCCAGGATCATGCCGCCGCCGCTCCCGACGTCGATCGTGGCGCTGAGCACCCCGATCGCGCTCGGCAGCCGGTGGCCGGGCACGACCTGCCTGGCCAGGCCCATGGCCAGCGGGAGCAGCGGCGCCGCGACACCTTGGAGCACCCGTCCGGCGATGAGCGGGGCCAGCGCGTCGGACACGGCGCTCAGCACGGAACCCGCGACCAGCAGCCCGATCGCGACCAGCGACACCGTGCGCCGGCCGTACATGTCGCCGAGCCGCGACAGCAGCGGGATCGAGACCGCGCCGGACAGCAACCCGGCGGTGAGCGTCCAGGAGACGGTGGTGAGCGGAACCCCGAGCTGCCGCCCCAGCCCGGGCAGCAGCGGCACCATCACGGTCATCTGCAGGGTTCCCACGGCCACCGCGAAGGCGAGCACGGCGATCGTGGAGAAGTTTTTGTACATGTATAAAAAGTAACATGGCGACATGCAGACGCGTACCGGCAGGCCGCCCAAGATCTCCAGAGCGGAGATCGTGGCCGCCGCCCACCGGGTGATCGAGGAAGACGGACTGGACGCGCTGACCATGCGCAGGCTGGCCAAGGAGGTCGGCAGCACGGCGATGGCGCTCTACCACCACGTACGCGACAAGGAGGAACTGCTCCTGCTGCTGCTCGACGACTACGCCGCCGGCATCCCCAGGCCCGAGCTGCCGCCGGAGCCGCGCGAGCGCCTGGTGGCCGCCGCCACGGCCATGCGCGACGCGCTGTCGGGCTGCCCCTGGGTGGTGGACGTGCTCAGATCCGACGACCTGCTCTCCGTGAGCGCGCTGTGGTACCCGGAGCAGATCATCGACGCGGCGACGCGTGCCGGGCTGACGATCGAGCAGGCCGTGGACGCGTACCGGATCATCTGGCACTACACGGCCGGTGAGATCGGCAGCAGGTCGGCCGCGCGCAGGCGGCGCGAGCAGGGCGGGGAGACGTACCGGGAGCGGGTCTTCGCCGACCTGGACGAGACGGAGTTCCCCCTGCTCAACCAGGTCGGACGGCGGTGGGAGGAACTGACCTCGCGCGACACCTACGCCGTCGGCGTGCGCGCCCTGGCCGACGGCCTGCTCCCCTGACGTCGGCGGCGGGCTCCCGTGAGGTCGGCGGCCGGCTCCTTGGACGTCGGCTGTCGGCGGTCAGGAGGGGACGCGGACCTGGGAGAAGCCGGCGCGATAGGCCGTGGGCGTGAGCCCGACCCTGGCCACCAGGTGCTTGCGCAGCGAATCGGCGCTGCCCAGCCCGCTCTTCGCGGCCACCAGGTCCATGGGCAGTTCGGTGGTCTCCAGCAGTTGCCTGGCCCGGTCGATGCGCCGGTGCAGCAGCCACTGGAGCGGGCTCAGCCCGGTCTCGGCGTGGAAGCGCCTGGTCAGCGTGCGCACGCTGGTGTTGGCGTGCGCGGCGAGTTCGGCCAGGGTGAGCGGACGGTCGAGACGCGCGAGCGCCCAGGCCCTGGTGGGCGCGAGCGAGGTGCCACGCTCGGGCGGCAGCGGGGTCTCGATGAACTGCGCCTGGCCGCCGGGACGCACCGGCGGCACGACCGCCAGCCGCGCCGCCGCGTTGGCCACGGCCGCGCCGTAGTCGGTGCGCACCAGGTGCAGGCACAGGTCGATGGCGGCCGCGGCGCCGGCTGAGGTGTAGACGCCGCCGTCCTCGACGAAGAGCAGGTCGGGCTGCACCTCGACGGCGGGGAAACGGGCGGCGAGATCGCCGGCCAGCCCCCAGTGCGTGGTGGCCCGCAGTCCGTCGAGCAGCCCGGCCTGGGCCAGGACGAACGCGCCCGTGCACAGGGAGGCGACGCGCGCGCCGGCCGCCGCGGCCTCGCGCAGCGCGTCGAGCACTTCCGCCGGAGCCGGTTCGCCGCCGCTGCCGACGGCCATCACGGTGTCGGCGCCGTCCATCGCGTCCAGGCCGTCCGTCACCACGAGGTCGGGGCCGCCGACGGTCGGCACCGTGCCCGGCCGCGCCGTGCAGACGCGCACGTCATAGTCCGGGACGGCGCCGAACACCATGAGCGGGATCGAGACGTCGAAGCTCAGCACGGGGGGCACGACGACGGCGGCTATGCGGTGCATGGCCAGAACCTCCGGATAGTTGGCATTCCGGCCACTATGCCAGGAACGGCTGGCTCGGCACCGTGGACGTCATGACTTTTCATGTGATCGTGGGTCGCGGGGCCGCCGCGTCGAAGACCGCTCTGCTGCTGGCCGAGGACGGCGAGCGGGTACGGATGATCAGCCGTTCCGGCGAGGGGCCCGGGCATCCGCTCGTCGAGAAGGTCGCCGCAGACGCGACCGACACCGATCGGCTCACCGAGCTGACCGAGGGCGCGCGCACGCTGTTCACCACCGCCGCGCCGCCGTACCACACCTGGCCGGAGCAGTTCCCGGCCCTCGCCGCGTCACTGCTGGACGTGGTGCGGCGCACCGGGGTCGCCTACGTGATGCTCGGCAACCTGTACGCCTACGGCCCGGTGGACGGCCCGATCCGCCCCGACTTCCCGCTGGCCGCGACCGGGCCGAAGGGCCGGGTCAGGGCGCGGATCTGGGAGGAGGCGGCCGCGTCCGGGGTGAAGGTGACCGAGGTGCGTGCCGCCCAGTTCTACGGCGCGGGGGCGTACTCGGTGTTCAGCCTCATGGCCCAGCGCCAGGTTCTGGAGGGCAGGCTCGCCCTCGTGCCGCAGGCGCTCGACGTGCCGCACAGCTACTCGGCGATCGGCGACACCGCACGCACGCTGCTCGCCGCGAGCCGCGACGAGCAGGCGTACGGCCGGGCCTGGCACGTGCCCACCGCCACCCTGTCGCTGCGCGAGCTGGCCGGATCGCTCGCCGACCTGGCCGGCGCGCCGAAGCCCCGGCTGGAGGAGATGACCGAACGCGACCTGGCCCTCCTCGAACTCACCGCGCCGTTCTGGGGCGAGATGCACGAAGTGCTCGAGAAGCCCGGCCACCCGTTCGTCGTCGACTGGTCGGAGACCGAGAAGGTGCTCGGCGTCCGGGCCACGCCGGTCGAGGAGGTGCTGCGCGAGATGATCTGATCCCGTGCCGGCTGCTACGGTCACCGGCATGCGGCATCCTGCGCCTGTGGCTCCCGTCCGTACCGGTGAGGCGCTCGGGCGGGCGGGAGCCGGGGCCACGGCGTTCGAGGCGGACGGCGCCGACGTCGCCGCCGGGCCGGACGGGATCGTGATCGCCGCCGGGCCGGACGGGGTCGTGATCGCCGCCGGGCCGGACGGGGTCGTGATCGTCGCCGACGCGGCGGACGGTCCGGCCGCCGGTGGAGTCCGCGATGCCAGGGAATTCGCGCTGCTCGGCCCGGTCCCGTGGGACACCGCTTCCTGCTGCGGTTCGCGTCGTCCGAGGCCGCCTGCAACGCCCCGTACCGCGCCTGGGTCGGCCGGGCACCCGTGCCGGGTGGCCGCCGGACTGACCGGGACGATGCGCCGCGTCCCGCTCGAACCCTGGCTCGGGTCCCGCTACGACGAGTCCTCCTTCGCCGCCCCCGGCCTGATCGCCGCCGTCAGCACCGTCGTCAGCGCCGTCGTCAGCGCCGTCGTCAGCGCCGCCGATGGCGGATGCGAGATCCGCATGGGCGCCACGCACCGCGCCCCGCTGCGCCCCTTCGCCGGTCTCCCCGTCGAGTGGTCCGTCCTCGATGGCTGACCCCGGCACTCCGACCCCGGCGAAGAGGCACCCGCCCCACCCAGCCTCGGATCCCGTCCGAAGCTTCCGCAGGTCGGCCCGGCGGGCCCTGGGTCAGGCCGCGGCCTCCTTCGGCGTGAAGTTCGTGCTGTTCCTGGTCGGCGCGGGCACGCTCGCGCTGCTGGCGGCCGTGCTCCCCTGGGCGTCGGTCGGCGAGGTGATGGACGGGCTCTCGGGGCGAATGGTCGCCCTGGTCGGCGGGCTCGCGTTGCTCGCGCTCATCGCCGTCCTCGTGGGGGTGCTCCTGCTCGTCGCCTACGTCAGGATCCGGATCAGTCGGCCCCCGGGTCAGTCAGCACCGGATCAGTCAGCCCCCGATCAGTCGGCGCCGGTCCACGAGCGGTGACGACGGCTCGTGCTCTTGACGACCCGTGCCTCGCGCTCCTCCTCCGGCCAGATCTGCAGGAGGTAGCGATCGGGCGCCTCGTCCTCGTAGTAGTCGGTGCGGCCCTCGTCCAGGCCGTGCACGTGGTACCGCAGGCGGTACCACCCCGGTCCGGCCGGGAGCGGTGGGAGTGTGTGCACTTCCTCGTCGCCCCACTCGTGCAGGGAGACGCGTCCCGTCTCGGACTCGAAGCCGACCTCCACGATGTCCTCGTACCCGGCGAGATCGGGTTCGGGCTCGACCGGAGTCACCTGAACGTCGAAGCGCACCTCGCCGTAGTGCGTGGCGATGGTCAGCAGGGCGACGCCGTCCGCCACGCTGATGACCCCGAGCGAGGGCGTCTGCTCGTCGTCCGACAGGGCATCGGGCATCACGGGCTCGCCGGAGTGGTCGACGAGATAGGCCTGTCCGTAGTCGACGCCGAGGGCGATGGTCACGACGTCGACGGCTTCGTCCGGGGCGGCGGTCATGGGTCGCGATCATAGCCGCGGTTCCGCCATGAACGTCCCGCGTCCTGAGCAGGGACCTTCACCGACCGTCACGGATGCTGGGCGGGGACCTTCGCCGTGGTTTCGGCGATGCGCAGGGCCGCAACCAGCTCGCGGTAGAGCTCGTCGCTCGCCAGCAGTTCCTCGTGCCCGCCGCGGGCGCGGACCCGCCCCGCCTCCATGACGATGATCGTGTCGGCGTCGATCACCGTGGACAGCCGGTGCGCGATCGTGACGACCGCGCCGGTGCGCGTCCTGTCGCGGATGCAGGCGTGGATGGCAGCCTCGGTGATGCCGTCGAGCTGGGCCGTGGCCTCGTCGAGCAACAGGACGTCAGGCGTGCGCAGCAGCGCTCTGGCCAGCGCGATGCGCTGCCGCTCGCCCCCGGACACCACCGCGGACGACAGCGGCGTGTCGAGCCCTTCGCCGAGCGCCTCGATCTTCTCGCTCAGCCTGACCTCGTCCAGCACCCTGGCCAGTTCGTCCGCGCCGGCCCGCGGGTGGGCGAACAGCAGGTTCTCGCCGATGGTGCCGGGCACGACGGGCGTGTCCTGCTCGACGTAGCCCAGCCTGGCCCTGATCTGCTCGCGCGACAGCTCACGGTACGGGACGCCGTTGAGCCTCAGCTCGCCCTCCTGGGGTTCGAGGAAGCCCAGGATGAGGGAGAGCACGGTCGTCTTGCCCGCGCCCGACGGCCCGACCAGCGCGATGTGACCACGCCGGGGGATCTCCAGGTCGAGCCCGCGGACGGCGGGCCGGGCGCCGGGCGCGTAGGCCGCGGTGACACCACGCAACTCCAGCACCGGCCCGTCAAGCTGACCGGCCGCACGGGGATCACGCCGGTCGACCGGGGCTTCGGCGGGTCCGGGTTCGAGCGTGTCGACGCGGCGGCCTGCCGGGGCTTCGGTGGGTTCGAGTTCGAGCGCGTCCACCTCGCGGATGCGCGCGGCGGCGGCGATGCCGGACTGCAGCGCGGTGAGATTCTCGCTGAGCTCGGTGATCGGCTCCATCAGGCCGAAGGCGTAGAGCAGGAACGCGATCAGGCTGGACACCTCCAGCGCGCCCGCCCCGACCCGCCACGCGCCGATGCCGAGGATCAGGATGATCGCCAGCTGGATGCCCGCCCAGGCGATGGTCCAGGCGGTGGCCTCGGCTTTCACGGCGCGGACGCCGTACTCGGCCGAGGATCGCGCGTCGGCCAGGATGCGCTCGGCCTGACGGTTCTCGGCGCGACCGGCCTTGACCGTCCTGATCGCGCGCAACGCGCCCTCCAGGACGCCGCCGAGCCGGCCGACGTGCTCCTGCGCACGCTCCTGGGCCTTGGAGATCGCCGGCATCAGCAGGGCGAACAGCACGATGACCACCAGGACGGCGGCCACGGTGACGCCGAGCAGGACCAGGTCGAGCACGCTCATCAGGACCAGCGTGCCGACCAGCATGACGCTGCCGTTGATCAGCCCGATCACGCTGGAGGTCGCGGCCTCGCGGAGCAGCACAGTGTCTGAGGTGACCCGGGTGACGAGTTCGCCGCTCGGCCGTCCGGTCACGGCGGGCACCGTGGCCCGCAGGAACTTCCTGACCATCGACTCGCGTGCCTCCAGCACGACGCGCTCGCCCAGCGTCCCCAGCAGGACCCACTCACGGCGCGCGATGCAGACGCCGACCACGAGGAGCCCGAGCAGCGCCACGATCGGGCCGGTCAGCGAGGTGCCCGCGGTCAGTGAGTCGAGCACCCACTTGGTCACCATCGGCGTGGCCAGGCCGAGCGCCGAGGCCACCAGGGCCAGGATCAGCCCGATCGCCAGCTTGCCGCGATGCGGCCGGGCAAACGACCACAGGACATGAAGACGCGATTTCGGAACAGACATACCCTTGATGGAACATGACTGTTCCATTCTTGTCAAAGGAGTTCCATTGCGGGAGTGATCGATACCATGACCGGCATGGACACTGAGGCCAGAACCGGCACACGGGCCCGCACCCGGCGGGCGATCCTCGACGCGGCCGTGTCGGTGCTGGTCAAGAACTCCGCCGCGTCGCTCGCCGACATCGCGGCCGTCGCCGGGGTCGGACGCACCACCGTCCACCGCTACTTTCCCGAACGGTCCGATCTGCTGGCGGCCATCGGCGACCACATCCTGGAGCAGATCGCCGTGGCCACCGAACGGGCCCGGCCCGAGGAAGGCCCGCCGCCCGAGGCGCTCGACCGGATCTGCCAGGAATACTTCGAGCTGGCCGAGGGGCTCATGCTGGCCTTCACCGAGCCGCAGTTCTTCGACTGGGAGGGCTGGGACGACGAGAGCGAGTCCGACCGGCGCCTGACCAGGCTCATCGAACGCGGCCGCGCCGACGGCAGCTTCGACGCCCAGCTGAGTACGGCCTGGATCGGGCACGTGATCTGGGCGTTGCTTTATGCGGCCTGGCAGCATGCGAGCGAGGACGGCGTCTCCAAACACGCGGCACTCGACGTCTGCCTGCGAACCCTCAGAAAGACGGTCTCCCCCTGACCCGGATCCTCGTGTTCCCACGGGATCCGTGTTCCTACGGGATCTGTTCTTCTACAGGATCTGTTCTTCTTCGAAAATCTGTGCCCCTACAGGAATCCGTGTTCCCACGGGATCCGCGCTCCTGCGGGGATCCGTGTTCTGCAGGGTGGGCCCCCGTGCTCCTACGGAGAGACGGGGACGCCGCCACGAGCCGCCGGACACGACGGCTCCTGGCGGCCCGCAGCAGCTCCTGACAGCTCGCGACGGCTCGCGGCGGCTCCTGGCGACTCGTTGCGACTCGTGGCGACTCGCGGGCCTGCGCGCCCGGACGCTCAGCCGCCGCTGTGCAGCACCCGGAAGGAATCCGGATCTGCCGGATCCCGATCGACGACCTGGACCGGCGGCCAGGCCCACTGCCAAACCCCGATCCCCGGCACGCGCGAGAACCGGATCGACCCCCGGGTGCCCTCGACGGCGACGTGCGGCCAGGCCTCGGCGATGCCCGCCCGATCCGTACCGTGCGAACGCAACACCTCGGCCAGGACCGAAATCGTGTCGTACCCCTCGAACGCGACGAAGGACGGCGCTCCGGCCAGCCGCTCGCGCAGCGCCCCCTCGACCCGGACGCCGAGCGGGCTCAGCCGCTCGGGCAGGTAGCGCAGGAAAGGGACCGCGGCGCCTTCGTCCCCCAGCGACTTCACCCACTCGGGCAGCTCCGGCTGCCCGGCCGGCGCACCGATCAGGACCCCGGCCAGCCGCTGATCACCACGGACCGCCCGGACGATCGACACCGCCGGCTCCGGAATCCCGGCCAGCAGCAGGAGCGCCGTCGCGCCCTGTTCGACGAGTTCGTCGCACACGGCGGCGGGGGTCAGCGCCCGCACGTCGAGCTCAACGACACTGCCGCCGCGCGCCGCGAGATGATCCCGCAGGATGCGCGTCCCGGACGCCCAGTAGACACTCGCGTCGGCCGCCACGGCGATGCGCGTGTGGCCCGCGCCGAGCAGGAAGTCCGCATAAATCCGCCAGCCGTGCGACTGGGCGGGAGCGACGCGCGCGACCCATTCCGTCGGCTGTTCGGTGAGCGCGTCGAGAACCGCGGACGAGCAGAGGAACGGCAGGCCGAGCGCGTCGGCCCGGGCGGCGGCAGCGCGAGCGACGACGCTGTGATACTCCCCCGCCAAGGCGGCCACGCCCAGCCCGGCCAGTTCGTCCACGGCCGCCGCGGCCCGCTGCGGATCAGCGGCGGTGTCCCTGACCAGCAGTTCGAGCGGAGTTCCCGCGATCCCGCCGGCGTCGTTGACGTCGCGCACGGCCAGCTCAAGTCCGGCGAGCAGATTCCGGCCCGCTTCAACCCAGCCGGGCCGGCTCAACGGAACAAGCGCGCCGATCTTGACGGACGATCCGCCGTCCGGACTGGTTCCAGGTGCCGATGTGGGTGTGGTCATGTGTCGGCGTCTCCCCGAGTGACGATTCGGTCGATGCTCGCCCGGATCGCGAAATGAACGTAAGTGGCGCCGAGAGTAGCCCAGCCGAAGATCCCCGGCTTCGCCGCCCTGCCCATGATCGTCAGCCGGATGTATTCGTCCACCCTTGCCTACGGAGAAAGCCGCGGCGTGTATAGCCGTCGGGCATCCCCCTGACCAGCGCGAACGCTGCATGCTAACTAGCATGCTAGTTAGCATGTGAATGAGCATGCTGCTCGCCCGGACGGGAAGGCTGGCTCCTCATCGATCGCGACGTGACACGTGCGCCCTTCACTCGGCATCCAGTGCGTCCCTGGCCCTGCCGCAGCACCGCAACCCCGCGCCTGTAGCCATCCCGGCTCGGGTCCGCGCAGGTCGGCCGAAGGCCGCTTCTACCGGGCCGAGGCCGTCACCTCAGCTGGTTCACCTGCTCGGCCTCCCCGCTCCACCCGATCACACACGAGTACCGGAACGCATTCCCAGCCTTGCCGAGGTCGTTCACCGCACTCCCGGCCCCGGAAGTTGATCGACCGCACGGGCGACTGGCCAGGCTCGGCGGGGTATCGCCGGTCACTTGTGGGGGCGTTGGGCGCCGGCCCCCTGGAAAAGCGCCCGAGCGAAGCGAGGACGATGCCTTTCGGGGGTCGAAGGGGGCGGAGCCCCCTGGGAGGCGCTGCCCGCAGCTCTCACCGCGCGCAGCGCGCCCCCGAGCGAGGACCTCGCCCTCCGAGGATTCAGCTGGTCTCGCGGCCGGCCTTCAGCAGCCCGTACGTCACCGCCTGCTCCAACGCCTGCCAAGAAGCGTCGATGATGTTCTCGGCCACCCCCACGGTCGCCCATTCGGACGTCTCGTCGCTGGAGGTGATGAGGACCCGGGTGATGGCGTCCGTGCCGTGCGTGCCCTCGAGTATGCGGACCTTGTAGTCCACCAGCTCCAGGTTGGCCAGTTCCGGGTACATCTGCTCCAGGGCCTGGCGGACCGCCTTGTCCAGGGCGTTCACCGGGCCGTTGCCTTCGCCGGTGGCAACGATGCGCTCGCCCTTGGCGTGCAGCTTGACGGTGGCCTCGCTGACCAGTTCGCCGCCCTTGGTGCGTTCGACGATGACGCGCCAGGACTCGACCTCGAAGTGGCGCCGGCGCTCCCCGTGGACGGTGTCGCGCAGCAGCAGCTCGAAGGACGCGTCGGCGGCCTCGAAGGTGAAGCCGCGCGCCTCCAGGTCCTTGACCCGGTCGACCAGGGTCTTGGTGTGCTCGGGGGTGAGCTCGTACCCGAGCTCGCGGCCCTTGAGCTCGACGGAGGCGCGGCCGGCCATGTCGGAGACGAGCATGCGCATGTCGTTGCCGACGGCGGCGGGATCGATGTGCTGGTAGAGGTTCGGGTCGACCTTGATGGCGCTGGCGTGCAGGCCGGCCTTGTGCGCGAACGCGGACATGCCGACGTAGGGGGCGTGCGAGTTCGGGGTGACGTTGGTGACCTCGGTGATCGCGTGGGCGATGCGGGTCATGTCGGCGAGCGCTCCCGCGGGCACGAGGTCGAAGCCGCGCTTGAGCTGGAGGTTCGCGACGACGGTGAACAGGTTGGCGTTGCCGGAGCGCTCGCCGTACCCGTTGGCGCAGCCCTGGACGTGCGTGGCGCCGGCCTTGACCGCGGCCAGCGTGTTGGCGACGGCGCAGCCGGTGTCGTCGTGGCAGTGGATGCCGACGCGGGCGCTGGTCTGGACGGCGGCGTACACGATCTCGGCCAGCTCGTCGGGCAGCATGCCGCCGTTGGTGTCGCACAGGGCGATGACGTCGGCCCCGGCCTCGGCGGCGGTCCTGACGACCTCCAGCGCGTACGCTGGGTTGGACTGGTAGCCGTCGAAGAAGTGCTCGGCGTCGAGGAAGACTCGCTGTCCCTCCGCACGAAGGTGAGAAACCGTGTCGCGGATCATCGCGAGGTTCTCCTGGAGAGTCGTGCGGAGGGCCAGCTCCACGTGCCGGTCGTGACTCTTGGCGACAAGGGTCACGACCGGCGCGCCGGATTCGCGCAAAGCGGCCACCAGAGGGTCATCTGCGGCCTTCACACCGGCCCGGCGGGTCGCGCCGAACGCGGCGAGCTGCGCGTGCTTCAGGTCGAGCTCGGTTCGAGCGCGCCGGAAGAATTCCGTGTCCTTAGGATTGGCGCCCGGCCAGCCTCCTTCGATGAAACCGACGCCCAGGCCGTCCAGGTGGCGAGCCACGGCGAGCTTGTCGGCGACGGTGAGGTTGAGCCCCTCCTGCTGTGCGCCGTCTCGCAGCGTCGTGTCATAGACGTGGAAGCGGTCGTCGGCCATCGTGATCTTCTTTCTGGAAGTCCTTGGAAGCTGGCGGGAGCCTGGAAAACAAAAAGACCCCTCACGGACGTGAGAGGTCTGCGCGCTGGCGGTGTCCCTGCGTTAGCCAGCGCGCCTGCTGATAATGAGCAGACCGTAGAACATGGTGCCTGCAAGTCTGCCATACGGATTCACCATCCGGCACACTGATCTCACGTAGTAAGACGCGCGTGCCCGTCGGTCACACGGTGATGCCGGTGCCGCCGGTGATGGCGCGTTCGAGTGCCTTCGGGTCGAACGCCTCGTCGCCCAGCATCTGCCCGTCGAGCAGCACGGTCGGCGTGCCCTCGATGCGGATCTTGGCGCTCTCCTGGGTGTGGGCCTGCGCGAACTTCTGGGACGTCACGCAGTCGTCCACGGACGCCCCGGCCTTCCTGGCGGCCTTGACCAGCTCCCCGACCGTGAACCCGGACGCCTCGCCGTGCGGGGCCGGCTGGATCCGGTACAGCTCGTCCCGGAAGGCCAGCCAGTTGGACTCGGGCACGCAGCGGGCGGCCGCGGCGGCGCGGATGGAGTTCGAGCGCATGGGCTCGTCGCGGAAGATCGTCACCGGGTGGAAGACGATCTTCACCTTCCCCTCCCTGGCGAGCCGCAGCATGGTGTCGTCCACGCGGGAGTGCATCTCCTTGCAGACGGGGCAGTCGTAGTCCTCGAACACGTCGAGCACCGGGGCCTGGCTCGTCCGGTCGGCCAGCAGCATCGAGCCGTCCACCTGGCGGATCAGCTCCACCTCGCCGGTGCCGCTGCCGCCCGCCGCGAACGCCCGGACGCCGAGCACGGCCACCATCACGCCGGCCGCCACGACCGCCGCCACCCTCTTCATCATGCGCCCACCCTCTACCCTCTCTTGATCGCGCAGACCCTACACTGACCAGCGCGGCTCTCCACAACGGCTCACGTACTCCTCAAAGGACAAAAGAGCACATGAAGGCATTCCTGCTCGACCCCGCCGTCGCCCAATACATCCTCGACCACTCCACCACGCCGGACTCCCTGCTGGCGGATCTGGCGGCCGAGACACGCGCGGCGACCGGCGATCGGGCCGGAATGCAGATCTCGCCGGACCAGGGCAGATTCCTCACGATGATCACGCAACTGCTCGCGCCCGAGGTGGCGGTAGAGGTGGGGACGTTCACCGGCTACTCGTCGCTGTGCATCGCCCGCGGGCTGTCGGGCGGCCACCTGCACTGCTTCGACGTGAGCGAGGAGTGGACGTCGATCGCCCGCCGCTACTGGGAGCAGGCCGGCGTGGCGGACCGCATCACGCTCACCCTCGGCCCGGCCGCCGAGACGCTGGGCTCCTTCGGTCAGCCCATCGACCTGGCCTTCATCGACGCGGACAAGCCGAGCTACCCCGCCTACTACGAACTGGTGATGAACCGGCTGCGGCCGGGCGGCCTGGTGCTGGTGGACAACACGCTGTGGTCGGGACGGGTGCTCGACCAGGACTCGAAGGACACCACGACCAGGCTGATGCGCGAGTTCAACGACCTGGTGATGTCCGATCCGCGGGTCACGGTCGTCATGCTGCCCATCGCCGACGGCCTGACGATGATCCGCAAGAACTGAGGTTTTCCGCAGCATCCATGCTCCGGTGCTCTTCCCGGGATTCGACGGATCACCTCATGGGCCCGGTGACCTGCGCGTTCATAAGGTTCTGCGCATGTCATACGGAATGCGCAAGAACCTGATCGCCGGACTGCTCGCCGCCGCCACCGTGCTCACCACGGCCGCCGCCGCAGACGGCCGCACCGCCCAGGCCCCCGCCAAAGAGACCGCCCAGACCACCGACCGGGCGACCGTCCAGACCATGCTGAGCAAGCTGGTCCAGGACGGCAAGGCCACCGCGGCCCTGGTCAGGGTGGACGGCAGGACGGGCGGCTGGTCGGCCGCCGCCGGCGTGCGGGATCTCAAGAGCGGCAGGCCCGTCGCCGAAGACGGATATTTCCGCATCGGCAGCGTCACCAAGGCCTTCGTCGCCACCGTCGTCCTGCAACTCGCCGACGAGGGCCGCCTCACCCTGGACGACCCGATCGAACGCCACCTGCCCGGCCTGGTCCCGCAGGGCGACGCGATCACCGTCCGGCAGGTGCTCGACCACACCAGCGGCCTCTACGACTACATGCACGAACCCGGCTACTCCACCAACAAGTGGCGCGGCTCGGCCCGCTTCCGCCACTACGCCCCCCGCGACCTGCTGAAGGTCGCCTTCGCGGACCCGGGCAAGTCCACGGCCCCGGGTGCGCGCTGGGAATACTCGAACACCAACTACCTGGTCGCGGCGCTGCTGATCGAGAAGCTGACCGGCCGTCCGTACGGGGCGGAGGTCGGGCGGCGCGTCGCGCGTCCGCTGGGCCTGACCGGGACGAGCACCCCGGGCGACCGTCCCGGCCTGCCGAACCCGCACGCGCGCGGCTACGAGCCGGTGGCTGGAAAGCTGGTGGACGCCACCCGCATGAACCCCTCCCTCGACTGGGCCGCCGGCGAGATGGTCTCGACCGGCCGCGACCTGAACCGTTTCCTCGCCGGCCTGCTCGGGGGCAAGCTGGTCAGCGAGCGGTCGCTGGCCGCCATGCGCACCACCACCGTCCAGCCCACGAACGCGGGCTTCGGCTACGGCCTCGGCCTGCAGAAGTACGACCTGCCGTGCGGCAAGGCGGTCTGGGGGCACAGCGGCGAACTGATCGGCTACCTGACCTTCGCCTTCCGCTCCGACGACGGCACCGCGATGACGATGTCGGTGAACCCGGCGGCCAAGAACCCGGCCACGAACGACGTGTTCGGCATCGCCACCACCATTTTCTGCTAATTTCCGGACAAATCCGGGCGCTAAATTCAAGGGTTCCGCCACGAGGAGTTCAGGAATACGCTGTCTCACGCATTGAACGCTCACTCACGTGAGGAACGGTGGCATGGTCAGACCCCTCGAAGAACGCTACCGAACGGTCCGCGATTTACTGCCCGAATTCCGGGTGGAGAAAATCCACGGCCGAATCATCGTGAACGAGACCGGAACCTGGCAACACAATACGATCATCTTTCAGGTTCTGTCGCAGATCGCCGATCCGGTCGCCGAGCGAGGCTGGGAGATCTGGCCCAACATCACCATCTACCTGGGCCCGGACGACGACCAGTACGTGCCGGATCTCACCGTGGTGCCGATGAACCCGCGCATGGAACGCGACCACGCCGTGCACGGCGACAGCACCGTGCTGGTGGCCGACGTCGTGTCAGTGAGCAATTCCTACGAATGCCACTTCGTCAAACCACGCAGCTACGCGCCGCGCGGCGTCCCGCTGTACATGGTGATCGACCCCTACCAGCGACTGGTGAAGCTGCACAGCCGTCCGGCGGGCGGTGATTACACCGATGAAACGGTGGCGTTCATGGGCGTGCCGTTGAAACTGCCCGATCCATGGAACTGCACCATCGAAACGAAGAAGATGCTCGACTTGTGACCCCGGCGCGAAAATCACCGGGGGTCACGGGCGCGCCGTCCTCGGGGCTTGTGCATGGCGGGCCCCGAGGACGGGCGTGCGCGGCCGGCGGCTAGCTGATCTTGTGGATCCAGCTGTGGGAGTCGGGGCGGGCGCCGTACTGGATGCCGACCAGTTCCTCGCGCACCCGCATCGTGACGGGGCCGGGGGTGCCGTCGCCGACCGTCCAGGCGCGGTCGGCGCCCTTGACCGAGCCCACCGGCGTCACCACGGCGGCCGTGCCGCAGGCGAACACCTCGGTCAGCTCGCCCGACTCGCATCCGGCCTGCCACTCGTCCACGGAGACGAGCCGCTCCTCGGTCTCCAGCCCCAGGTCGGCGGCCAGCGACAGGATGGAGTCACGGGTGATGCCGGGCAGCAGCGTCCCGGTCAGCGCCGGGGTGACGAGCTTGTTGCCGAAGACGAAGAACAGGTTCATCCCGCCCATCTCCTCGACGTAGGCGTGCTCCTGAGCGTCCAGCCACACGACCTGGTCGCAGCCGTTCTCCACGGCCTGGCGCTGGGCCACGAACGCGGCCGCGTAGTTGCCGCCGCACTTGGCGAAGCCGGTGCCGCCGGGGGCGGCGCGCGTGTACTCGGTGGACAGCCACACCGACACGGGCTTGATGCCGCCGGTGAAGTACGAGGCCGCCGGCGAGGCGATGACCATGTACTTGTACGTCCGAGACGGGTAGTTCACACCCAGCCCGGACTGCGTGGCGATCATGAAGGGCCGCAGGTAGAGGCTGTGCCCCTCGGTGGTGGGCACCCACTCCCTGTCGGCGTCGACGAGCAGTTCGAGCGACTCGACGAACGTCTCCTCGGGCAGCTCCGGCATGGCCATGCGGGCCGCCGAGCGGTTGAAGCGGGCCGCGTTGGCGTACGGGCGGAACATCACGATCGCGCCGCCGATCTGCCGGTACGCCTTGAGCCCTTCGAACAGCTCCTGCGCGTAGTGGAAGACCGAGGTGGCCGGGTCGAGGGAGAGCGGCCCGTACGGCATGAGCCTGGCGTCGTGCCAGCCCTGGCCCTCGGTGTAGTCGATGGAGATCATGTGATCGGTGAAGGTCTGCCCGAAACCGGGGTTCGCCAGTACCTGCTCGCGCTCGGCCGCGGTGCGAGCGTGGTCGGAGTGCTGCACGTCGAAGCTGAGCTTCTGAGCGATGGTCATGACGGAGGTCCTTCTCTCTGCGAATCTCTTCATCTCTACGGATCTCTGCGGGTCTCTGCCGAGGTCTGCGGACCTCGGCGGATCCGCTGATCCGGCTACGGCCCGCTCCGCGAACGCTGCTCGGGAGCGGTCCGTACTTCCTATTGTCTCGCTATTTGGGATGGCAATAGGCCGATGGGGTGGTTCGGGGGCGTTGGAACGCAAAAAGCGCCTGGCAGTCCTCCTCGGACCGCCAGGCGCGTGGGGGGCTAGGCGGTCCTAGCCGGATACTCGCGCGGTGATGTCGTCACCGATCTGACTCGTGCTGCGGGCGGCCCCGCCGGTCTGGCGGGCCGCGATGTCGTCGGCCACGGCCTGCTCGACCTTGGCCGCCTCGGCGTGCAGGCCGAGGTGGTCGAGGAGCATGGCCACCGACAGGATGGTCGCGGTCGGGTCGGCCTTGCCCTGGCCGGCGATGTCGGGCGCGCTGCCGTGCACCGGCTCGAACATGCTCGGCGTGACCCGCTCGGGGTTGATGTTGCCGCTGGCGGCCAGGCCGATGCCGCCCGCGATGGCGGCGCCGAGGTCGGTGATGATGTCGCCGAACAGGTTGTCGGTGACGATGACGTCGAAGCGCTCGGGCTGGGTCACGAAGAACATCGAGGCCGCGTCGATGTGGCTGTAGTCGGTGGTGACCTCGGGGTACTCGGCGGCCACCCGGTTGACCGTGCGCTGCCACAGGTCGCCGGCGAAGGTGAGGACGTTCGTCTTGTGGACGAGCGTGAGCTTCTTGCGCGGACGCGACTTGGCCTTCTCGAACGCGTAACGCACCACGCGCTCGACGCCGTAGGCGGTGTTGATCGACTCCTGCGTGGCCACCTCGTGCGGGGTGCCGCGCCGCATGGCGCCGCCGGTGCCCGCGTAGAGGCTCTCGGTGCCCTCACGGACGACGATCATGTCGATGTCCGCGGCGGACGTGCCGGCCAGCGGAGTCTCCACGCCGGGCAGGAGCTTGACCGGACGCAGGTTGACGTAGTGGTCGAACTCGAAGCGCAGGCGCAGCAGCAGGTCGCGCTCCAGGACGCCCGGCGGCACGCTGGGGTCACCGATCGCGCCGAGCAGGATCGCGTCGTAGCCGCGCAGCTCGTCGAGCACGGCGTCGGGCAGCGTCTCGCCGGTGCGGTTGTACCGGGCGGCACCCAGGTCGTAGTGGGTGGTCTCGAACTTCGTGCCCACTGCCTCGAGGACCTTCAGTCCTTCGGCGACGACCTCGGTACCGATGCCATCCCCGGGGATGACGGCCAGACGAATGTTGCGCGACTCCATGGCCGGTACCTTACCGGCTTGTCTCGCCTAACGAACACTACATCTCAATAACCGGACATCCCGTTTCGTCCGGTTTGCGAGCTTTTGACTGTTTCGTTAGAGTCCCTCGGGCCTAGTCCACGCAGTGGCTGCGTGGAGCCGGGGACCCATTTCCCCTGGGGCGAATCGGCGCCTTCCCGCATGTCACAGGGGAAGCAGTGCCTCGCCGGAGCGACATCCGTCCGCTGCGGAGAGGCCGCCGTAGGGCGACTTCCATGCCCGAGCCCGTCAGCTAACCCGGTAGGCCGCATGGAAGGACAGTCCCCTGTCTCGCATCGCCGCTTTCGTGGCGGTGGGGGTCACCGGCCTCACCCTGGCC
>NZ_JABCPZ010000147.1 GCF_013283785.1 Nonomuraea antri | reverse complement strand
GTGCCGCCCCAACCCCCAGGGCGTCGCCACCCCCACAGGTAGGGACGGCCAGGTTGAAGGGCATGGTTATCGTTGAGGCGAACCGAAAAGGAGGGCGAATGGCGGCGCAGCCGATCCCGCACTGGCCAGGACGCATGGTCGGCCCGGTGCACGTGCGTTCGACCGGTGCAGGCGGTCCCGAGCAGGCGGTGTTCGTGCACGGTCTGGCGGGTTCGGCCACGAACTGGACCGATCTGATGGACGAGCTGAAGGACACCGTCACCTGCCACGCGCTCGACCTGCCCGGCGCCGGCCTCTCGCCGGCCGCCGACGACGGTGACTACAGCGTCCAGGCCCATGCCAGGGCGGTGATCGGGCTGCTGGAGCAGACCGGTCCCGCGCACCTGTTCGGCAACTCGCTGGGCGGGGCGGTGTCGGTCCTGGTGGCGGCGGAGCGTCCCGATCTGGTGCGTACGCTCACCCTCATCTCGCCCGCGCTGCCCGACCTGCTGCCGCGCTACGGCCCGGCCCGCATCGCCGCGGCCACGCTGCCCAGGCTGGGGGAGTGGGTGGCGGAGAAGATGCGCCTGGTCTCGGCGGAGCAGCGGATCAACGCCTCGTTCGCCATGGTCTGGGCGAGCATGGACGCCGTGCACCCGAGCCGGCTGCGCGAGGCCGTCGAGGAGCTGCGCAGGCGCGACGACCTGCCGCACGCGGTCGACGCGATGATCGGTTCGGCCCGGGGCATCGTGGCCGAGTACTTCCGCAGGGGCGCCGACAACCTGTGGCAGCAGGCCGCCAAGGTGGCCGCGCCGACGCTGATCATTCATGGCAAGCACGACCGTCTGGTGCGTCCCGCCATGGCCGCCAAGGCCGGCCGGACGTTCAGGCAGGTGCGGCTCGTGCTGCTGCCGAGGGCGGGGCACGTGGCGATGATGGAGCTGCCCCGCGTGGTGGCGGCGGAGGCACGCCGTCTGATCGGTGAGACTCGATTGGGGAATGCCCCACTCCCCAGCTAGGTTTCACAGTGAGATAAGACCCCCTGAAACGGGAGCGTAGAAGTGTCGTTGCCACCGCTGGTCGAGCCGGCCGCAGAGCTGACCGTCGACGAAGTGCGCCGCTATTCGCGCCACCTGATCATCCCCGACGTGGGGATGGCCGGGCAGAAGCGGCTGAAGAACGCCAAGGTGCTGTGTGTTGGCGCCGGGGGACTGGGCTCGCCCGCGCTGCTGTATCTGGCGGCGGCGGGTGTCGGCACCCTCGGCATCATCGATTTCGACGTCGTGGACGAGTCGAACCTGCAGCGCCAGGTCATCCACGGCCAGTCCGACGTGGGCCGGCCGAAGGCAGAGAGCGCCGCCAACTCGGTGCGCGAGATCAACCCGCTGATCGAGGTCGTCGTCCACAACACGGTGCTGACGACCGAGAACGTCATGGAGATCTTCTCCGGCTACGACCTCATCGTCGACGGCACGGACAACTTCGCCACGCGTTACATGGTGAACGACGCCGCCGTGCTGCTCGGCAAGCCGTACGTCTGGGGCTCGATCTACCGCTTCGACGGCCAGGCCAGCGTGTTCTGGGCCGAGCACGGCCCCTGCTACCGCTGCCTCTACCCGGAGCCCCCGCCTCCCGGCATGGTGCCGTCGTGCGCCGAGGGCGGCGTGCTCGGCGTGCTGTGCGCGTCGGTCGGCTCCATCCAGGTCAACGAGGCCATCAAGCTGCTGACCGGCATCGGCGACCCGCTGGTCGGCCGGCTGATGATCTACGACGCCCTGGAGATGAAGTACCGCGACGTCAAGGTCCGCAAGGACCCGGAGTGCGTCCTGTGCGGCAAGAACCCGACGGTCACCGAGCTGCTCGAAGACTACGAGGCGTTCTGCGGCGCGGTCTCCGAGGAGGCGGCCGAGGCCGCCAGCGGCTCCACGATCACCGCGCTCGAGCTCAAGGCGATGCAGGACAACGGCGAGAACATCTTCCTCGTCGACGTCCGTGAGCCCAACGAGTACGAGATCGTCTCGATCCCGGGCGCCACGCTGATCCCCAAGGGCGAGTTCCTCAACGGATCGGCCCTGGAGCGGCTGCCGCAGGACAAGAAGATCGTGCTGCACTGCAAGTCGGGCGCGCGTTCGGCCGAGGCGCTGGCGGTCGTGAAGAACGCCGGTTTCGCCGACGCGGTCCACGTCGGCGGTGGCGTGCTGAGCTGGGTCAAGACGGTCGACCCGAGCCTGCCCAGCTACTGATTCGCCCGGTGCGGCCCGCTCGTCCGGATTAAGGTCGATGGCGTGAACTACGCCCGCCCCTGGCCCGCCCTGGTGGCGGCCTCCGCGCTGACGCTGGTCTGCGCGGTGGCCGCCGGGGTGTCGGCGGGGGCGGCGGGCACCGAGCTCACGCGCGGCCCGAGCGCCGCCGAACTGCGCTCCGCGGCCGAGCGTGAGGTCGCCGAGCGCTGGCGCACCTGGACGGCCGGACGCATCTTCCCCGCCACCCTGCCGTACTCGGCCGAGCAGGGCGGGCGGGAACGCGCCAGCAGGATCGGCATCTCCCCGCACACCCGCTGCGACGCCGTCGACGCCAAGGCGGCCAGGGCGTTGCGCAGGGCGGGCTGCCGGGGGCTGCTGCGCGCCACCTACATAGACGAGCTGCGCGGCGTGCTGGTCACCGT
Source organism: Nonomuraea antri (assembly GCF_013283785.1). Lineage (GTDB taxonomy): Bacteria > Actinomycetota > Actinomycetes > Streptosporangiales > Streptosporangiaceae > Nonomuraea > Nonomuraea antri. The sequence continues at coordinate 25,218 of NZ_JABCPZ010000147.1, read as the reverse complement.
GGGCGTCGTGGCGCTGCCGGACGAGCGCGGCGCGGCCCGCGCCAAGTCCGCGTTCTCCGACTCGGGCAAACCCGTGCCCGGGCTGCGTCCGCTGGCCTTCAAGGGCACGGTCGCCGACCGTTTCACCCCGGACGTCCGCCAGGCGGGCTCGGTCCGCCAGGCCGGGCCGTACCTGGTGCTGACCACGGCGGGGCAGGTCGACGGCAGGCCCGCGCGCGCCGCGGGCGAGCAGCGGCCGAGCATCTTCGCCTTCGCGACCGAGATCTCCGAGCACGTGCTGACCGACCTGAGCACCCCGCGCATGCCCGACTGCGCGTCCGGGGAGTGGCTGTGCTGAGGCGGCGCGCCGTGGTGACGCCGGTGCTGGTCGCGTTCGTGCTGCTGGCCGGCCCGGCTCCGGCCGCGCGGGCGGACGACGACGTGCGCGGCGGGCAGCAGGCCGTGATCAAGACGCTGTCGCTGAACGAGGCGTGGCGGGCCAGCAGGGGCGCCGGGGTCAGGGTGGCCGTGCTGGATTCCGGGGTCGATCCGCGCCACCGCGACCTGGCCGGCTCGGTGACCGTGGGCTCTGACTTCACCGCGGGCGCCAACCCGCCCGGGGTCGCGCCGCGCCGGCTGCACGGGACGTACATGGCCTCGCTCATCGCCGGGCACGGCCACGGGCCCGGCGGCGGCAAGGGCATCATCGGCGTCGCGCCCGAGGCGGAGATCCTGTCGGTCCGGGTGATCCTGGAGGACGAGGAACCGGGCTTCAGGGAGTTCAACTCGGCCGAGCGCTTCGAGGACGTCGTGGCCAGAGGCATCCGCTACGCCGTCGACCAGGGCGCCGACGTGATCAACATGTCGATCTCGAAGGAGCTGGCGACCAGGGAGGAACGCGCGGCCGTCAGGTACGCGATCTCCAAGGGGGTCGTGCTGGTGGCCGCCGCGGGCAACGACGGCGACAGGGAAGGGGTGGGCGAGGAGTTCGCGCCGTATTCGTATCCGGCCGCGTTCCCCGGCGTGGTGTCGGTGGGCGCGACCGACCGGCGGCTGCGCCGGGCCACGTTCTCCAACTGGAACTCCTCGGTCCTGGTGGCCGCGCCCGGGGTGGACATCATGGGCGCTGGCCCGGGCGACGAGTACTGGGTCGGCAGGGGGACGTCGCAGGCCACCGCGCTGGTGTCAGGCGTCGCCGCCCTAATAAGGGCGAAATATCCGGATATGTCGCCACCTCTGGTCGCCCGAGCCCTCGCCGAGAGCGCCACCGACCGGCCCCCGGGCGGCTACGACACCGCCACCGGCTTCGGCGTGGTCAATGCCGCCAAAGCGCTGGCCGAGGCAGGCAGGCTGGCCGACCATACGGAGACGGCCACCGGTTCCCAGGCGCACGACCCGGCCCGCCCGCTGGCCGGCGGATCACGCGGCCCCATCAAGGTCACCGCCAGGGACGAGACCAGGGTCACCGTGCACGCGGCCGTCGCCGTGGCGGCGGGTTTCGGCGCGCTCACGTCCTTGACGGTGATATTCGTCCTGGTCAGGCGGGTACGCCGGGCCTACGGCGCACAAGACGCATGATCCGCCCCCGAAGGGGGACGAACTAGACACGGAGCGAACCCGGGGAACGAGGCGGTGGTGAAGGCACGTAGGTCGACCTCAGGGCTGCCGCGCGCCGAAGGGGAAGCCACGCGGAGCAACCCGCTCGGCGCCCCAGCCGGCCGCAGGCCACGCGTGCGCGCCTGGCCGGCGGCCAACTCCCGCAGGCGGACGGCCGCCAAGGAACGCGCCGAACTCGAGGCGCTCCAGCAGGGCGTGCGCTACCGGCGGCTGTTCGTGCTGCTGGTCGGATTCATCGTGGCCGTGTCGGCCGTCGTGGTGCTGCTCGGCACCGTCGGGCTGTTCAGCGAGACCCGTTCGCGCCCGCTGACCCCCGCCGAGCAGAACAGGTACAAGCAGGAGGAGATCGCCAGGCGCTGGCAGGCCTGGCCGGCCACCGGCGTGTTCCCGGAAGAGGTCAAGTACTTCGGGCTCGACCGCGCCCAGCAGTACGCCAGACGCGTCGGCATCGCGCCGGAGAGCGACTGCCGCGCCGCCGTGGACGCCGCCGTCGCCGGCATCCTGGAGAGCCACGGCTGCGTGAGCATGCTGCGTGCCACCTACACCGACCAGACCGCCACGTTCGTGATCACCGTCGGCGTCGCCGTGCTGAAGGACGAGGAGTCCAGGGTCTCCGCGACCGAACAGCTCACCCAGGACGACCGGGTGGGCGTGCTGCCCGTCGCCTTCCCCGGCACGGTGACCGAGCGCTTCGGCTCCGACCAGCGCCAGCGCACCGGCTGGGTCGGGGCGGGCCCCTACGTCGTGTTCTCCACCGCCGGTTACGCCGACGGCCGCACCAGGGCCGCCGTGCCGCCCGAGGAGATCCTGCACAGCGAGCTGTGGCCGGCCGCCAAGTCCGTCGGCAACCAGATCGCCTACTTCCTGGCGGACCCGCCCAAGGTCCCGCCCTGCACCCAGGGGAACGTGTGCTGACCGCGGCGCGCGTGGTGACGGCGGCGCTGATCGCGTTGTCGGGCACGACCGCCGACCCGGTCAGGGACCAGCAGCGATGGGTGCTCGACGCGCTCAACGTCGAACAGGCCTGGACGGTCACCAAGGGCAAGGGCGTCACCGTCGCCGTCGTCGACAGCGGCGTGGACAGCGAGGTCAAGGAGCTGCGCGGCCGGGTGACCCTCGGCCCCGACATGACCACGAACGCCGTCACCAGGCAGCGGCCGCGCCCCGGCGGGCACGGCACCGCGATGGCCGGGCTCATCGCCGGCTCCGGCGCCGAAGACGGTCTCGTGGGTGTCGCGCCAGAGTCGTCCATCCTGTCGCTGCCGCTGGTCACCGACGACGACGAACCCGTGATCGCCGTCGTGCCGCCGGAGGACGACCCGCTCACCGCCATCGAGAGCCCGCTGGCGCGCGCCCTGCGGTACGCGGCCGACCACGGCGCGAAGGTGGTCAGCATGTCGATCGGCAGCTACGGCTCGCTCAGGTCGGAGCGCGAGGCCGTCTCGTACGCGCTGAGCAAGGGCGTGGTGCTGGTGGCCGCCGTCGGCAACGACGGCCTGACCAAGTACGCCAGGGACAACGAGACCTCGTACTGGAGCTTCCCGGCCGGCTATCCGGGCGTGATCGGCGTGGCCGGGGTCGACAAGCAGGGCAACCGGGCCTCGTTCAGCAGCGACAACCTGTCCGTGCTGGTCTCCGCGCCGGGCGTGGACGTGCCGGTGCTCAAGCGCGGCAGCGGCTACGAGCTGTCGGAGGGCACCAGCGCCGCGGCCGCGCTCGTGGCCGGCGTCGCCGCGCTCATCAGGTCCCGCTACCCGAACCTGCGTCCTGAGCAGGTGGCCCAGGCCCTGGCCGGCAGCGCCAGGGGCCGCCCTGCCGCCGGTTACGACGACAAGATCGGGTTCGGCGTGGTCGACGCGGGCGCCGCGCTGAACGCCGCGGCCAAGCTGGCCGGGATGCGCCGCGAGGTGCCCGTACCCGACGACCGGCACTTCGGCGAGGGCGAGGATTCGCCGGTGCCGTCGCGTCCCGGGCCTGACCCGTTGCGTCTCTGGTTGTACGGAGGCGGCGTGCTCGTCGCATTGATCACGTTCTGTGGCGCGATCATCGTGCTCAACCAGCGTAAGGAATGAAGATCCGCTATGGTGCGCCGTCATGGGATACGAGCTGCGGGTGGTGCGGGAAACACCACTCGCCTTCGCGGAGCTCGCGAGGGCGATCGCGCCGGCGGGTTTCGAGCTGCGCGACTCTGACGAGATCGTCGCCAGGCACGACGACGGCGCGCACGCCGTGGCCAGGTGGGCGAGCCAGGTGGTCGGCGAGCCCGGGTCCGACTGGCAGGTGGCCCAGCTCGTCCGGCTGTCCGCCGTGCTCGGCGGGCGCCTGGTGGGCGAGGACGGCGAGGTCTACGCGCTGCGCGACGGCGTGATCGAGGTCGTCGCCGGCGGCGGCGTGATGGAGATCGGCAGATTCGACGAGATCGTCGAGGCGGGGCCGGCCGCGTGGAGCCGGTGAACCCCTTCGCGGAACGGGTGCTCGACCTGGTCGAGCGCATCCCGCCGGGCAAGGTCATGTCGTACGGCGACATCGCCGAATACCTGGGCGAAGGCGGCCCGAGGCAGGTCGGAAAGGTGATGTCCACCTGGGGCGGCGGCGTGCCCTGGTGGCGCGTCGTGCACGCGGACGGCAGCGGCGCCGCCCCCGACCACGTGCGGCGCTGCCTGGCCCACTGGCGCGACGAGGGCACCCCGGTGCGCGGCGAACGGGTGAACATGCGGCTGGCCCGCTGGGACGGCCGTTCAGCCGATTCTCAGGAAACTCCCTGACCTGCACTTTCGCCCAAGTTGCGATTCTGTGGCATGTGACGCCCATTACCATGGCTAGAACACTGATGGCGGCCCGAAAGGCGGTGCCCCCCGATGGCCACCGGCGTCACAGCCCAGAGCCCGGGCGGCGATTCGCGCGCCGACCGCATCAAGGCTGTCCAGGATCTTTGCGATCGTGGCGAACCGCTCGAGACGGTCATGCGTGCCGTCGGGCCAGGCGGCCGTGACGCGGCGTTCGACTCCGAGGTGCTCGGCGGCCCCCTGGGCGCGCGCATCGACCAGGCGGTCAAGCGCGGCGCGGCACGCAGGCGCGAGCTCGTCACGCTCGTCCGGCCCTACCTCGCGAGCGTCGACACGGGCGTCAAGCGCGACCTGCCGGTCGCCAGGCGTCTCATCTGCCACCTGATCGAGCACCGGCCCGACGCCGAGCTCGTCGACGGCGACACGCTGGTCAAGGTGGTCACCGCGGCGGCGGAGCCGTCCAAGCGCATCCGCAAGGGCCTGCGCTGGTACGCCGACCTGCCCCTGCGCGACGAACTGTCGCCCGACCTCTACCGGCTGCGCCGCTCCGACCTGGCGCCGGTCACGCACATCGACGACATCGTCTGGGCCGACGGCAGGCTGCGCATCAACGGGTTCGCCTACCTGGCCGGCCTGTCGGTCCGCAGCCGCAGGTTCAACCGGGCCACCGTGGTGCTGCGCGGCCCGCGCTGGCTGCCCCCGGTGCGCATGCGCACGCGGCGGGTGCTCGCGCCGGAGGCCACGCACGGCGCCCGCGAGCCCGGCTGCAACTACGACTGGTCCGGTTTCACCGCCGAGCTGAGCCCGTGGCCGCTGCGCTGGCGCGGTGCGGTGCGCGGCGTGGTCTCGGCGGTGCGGCGGCGGTTGCGCCACCGTCCCGCCGTGCGTGACACCACGACCTGGCGGGCCGAGATCGTCTTCTGGAGCCGCGGCGCCCGCGCCACGGGTCTGCTGCGCGGCTCGTCCATGGGCCGCAGCGAGCGGCCCGCCGGGCTCAAGCTGCGTCCGGGCTGGTGGGTGCGCCCGGTGTGGACGTCCGATCGGGCGCTGCAGGTGGTGCTCCAGCCCAACCGGGCCGAGCTCGCCGGCGTCTCGGTCGACGGCGAACGACTGGAACTCAAGATCTTCCTGCCCGGCCGCACGGTCACCAAGGGCCACGCCAGGCTGGGCGGCCACCGCATCGCGGCCGACTTCACGCCCGTCACCGGCGGCACCGAGGTGCTGGTCGGCCTGGCCGTGCCCGCGCTGCTGCAGGAGAAGGACGGCCGGCGTCTCTGGGTCGAGCCCAAGGGCGACCCGGCCGCCTCGGTCATGCTGGCCGACCTGGTCGAGACCCGCACCGCGGTGGGCGATCGCGAGATCACCGTGCTGGGCGACCGGCGCGACCGGGTGGTCGTCTCCGCGCACCGCATCCGCCCGGTGATCACCGAGACGGCGTGGGAGGGCGGCTCCCTCGTTCTGCGCGGCCGCTACCCCGACACGGCCGGGCCCCGGGTGCTCACGCTGCGGCACCGCTCCGGACTGTCCTATCACGTGCCGATGGAGCGCTCCGGCGAGACGTTCGCGGTGCGCCTGGCGCCGGCCTCGATGGACCGCTTCGGCGAGTCCGTCCCGCTGGCCGCGGGCACCTGGAACCTGTCGATCCGCCACCCGTCGGGGGAGATCGTCCCGCTGCGGATGGACCACGCGGCGCTGCCCGGCCTCGACGAGAGCCCGCGCGCCTTCGACGGCCGCGCCTACCGGATGATCTCCACCAGGTTCGACGTGCCGGTGGTCACGGTCGAGGAGGAGCGCCCGGCCGACGAGAAGGGCGTCGCGGGCACCCACGTGCTGCGCCGCGTCTTCTACCCGGCCCAGCGCACCGAGCCGCTCCACGAGGCCACCGTCTACGTGGTCAACGACGGCCGGCTCTACGCCGACAGCGTCCGGGCCATCTACGAGGAGCGGCTGCGCCGCGGCGACGACCGCGAGCACATCTGGATCGTCAAGGACGGCGCGTTCACGCCTCCCGGCCCGGCGAAGGTGGTGCGGGCGGGCAGCCGCGAGCACCACGCCGCGCTGGCCCGGTCGCGGCACATCGTCACCAACGCGTTCCTGCCCGCCTGGTTCCGCGCCCGCGAAGACCAGGTGGTGGTGCAGACCTGGCACGGCACCCCGGCCAAGAAGGTCGGCAACGACCTGCCGCACATGTCGCGCGACCCGCGCCCGCCGGTCTGGCACCGGCAGGCGGCCGAGGTGCGCGGCTGGGACCTGCTGATCTCCCAGTCGCCGTGGGCCACGCCGTTGCTGCGCAAGGCGTTCGGCTACCAGGGCGAGATCCTGGAGAGCGGCCTGCCGCGCAACGACGTGCTCACCTCGCCCGATCGCGACGAGCTGGCCGCGGCGGTGCGCGAGCGGCTCGGCCTGGCCGAGGGCAAGCGGGTGGTGCTGTACGCGCCGACGTGGCGCGACTACGACCGCAAGAACGCGATGGTCAAGCTCGACCTGGCCAAGGCGCGCGAGGCGCTCGGGGCCGACCACGAGCTGCTGGTGCGGGCCCACCCGATGCAGGCCATGCCCGCCGTCCCCGACATCGCCCACGACGTCACCACGTATCCGGACATCGCCGATCTGCTGCTCGTCACCGACGTGCTGGTGACCGACTACTCGTCGGTCATGTTCGACTTCGTCGCGACCGGCAGGCCGATCGTCTTCTACGGCTACGACCTGGCGAAATACTCGGCCAAGCGCGGGATGTACCTCGACCTGGCCGAGCAGGCGCCGGGGCCGGTGCTGTCGACATCGGCCGAGGTGATCGACGCGCTGCGGTCGATCGACCAGGTCGCCGCCGCGCACGCCGACCGCTACGACGCCTTCCGCGCCACGTTCGCCCCGCGCGACGACGGCAAGGCCACGGCCCGCGTGGTCGACCACCTGTTCTCCTGACGCGGAGAGGATCCCCGGGCGTCAGACGTCGCGGCCGGGGAGCCTGGGCAGGTCGGTCAGCAGGAACGGCCGGTCCTGGTTCGCCCCGCCCCGGCGGGGCTCGGTGAGCAGGTAGAGCAGCGCCGACATGCTGGTGCCGCAGACGATCTCGCCGCCGTCGATGAGCTTGCGGATGTCCGACAGCGGCACCCACTCGATGCGCTCGGCCTCCCACGGGTCGGACGGCGGCCCGATGTGGGTGGCGGTGTCGGCCCGGTAGACGTGGTGCAGGCTGTCGGAGAACCCGTTCGTCGGCTGGATGCACATCAGCGGGCGCAGCGGCCCCGGCCGCCACCCGGTCTCCTCCTCGACCTCGCGCGCCGCCGCCTCCCTGGGCGGCTCGCCCTCGTCGACCTGGCCGAGCGGGATCTCCCAGCCCCAGCTGTCGGTGATGAAGCGGTGCCGCCAGATCAGCAACACCCGCTCCCTGCCGTCGGTGACGAGCGCGCCGGCCCCCGGGGCGGTGCGGACGAGGCGATGGTCGAGCCGCCTGCCGTCGGGCAGTTCGACGTCGGCCACCCGGATGTCCAGCCAGGCGTCGGCGTAGAGCGACTTCTCGGAGTGGACCTGCCAGCGCATGCGACCGACCCCCATATCGAGCTCGACGTTAACTCAACGTTACCTGAGCGAACGCTACGTATGTGCGGGATCCGCCGAACATTCCGGGGAATCCGAAGCAGGGTGCTTGACCTGGGCTTTTGGGAATGATGGCGGACGCCTGGCCGTTATACCTCGCAACGACGGCCAAGAAAGGCCCGGTCCATGCCGAAGGTTTGCGTGGGCCAGGGCATCGCAAAGGGCCTGGCGCATCCCCCGCCGTCGCCGACAGGTATCCCAGGCTCAGACACCCCTGCGTGAACGGACGGTCCCCGCCTTTCCGGGTGCCGTGCCGGTAGCGGTGCATGTCCACAGGAGGAAAACCGCATGACCCTGACCCGCATCTTTGACTGACTGCGCGCCGGCTCTCTGCTGGGTGCGGCCGTCATCGCGGCAGGTGTGGGCCTTTCCGGGCCTGCGATCGCAGACACGAACCCGGCGAACCCGGGCCAGCTGACCTACGGTCAGGACATCTCCCACCACGAGTCCGGCCACGACTGGGCCTCCAGCGGCGCCAAGTTCGGCATCGTGAAGGCCACCGAGAGCACGGACTTCGTCGACTCCGAGTTCGCCCGCAACTACGCCGAGCTGGACGCGAACGGCATCGTCCGCGGCGCCTACCACTACGGCCACCCGGGCAACGACCCGGTCGCCGAGGCGGAGCACTTCCTCTCGGTGGTGAACAAGCAGCCCGCCAAGCAGGGTGACCTGCTGGTGCTCGACCTGGAGACCACGGACGGCAAGTCCGTCGGCGAGGTCAACGCCTGGGCCAAGCGCTGGCTGCAGCACGTCGAGTCCAAGACCGGCGTCAAGCCGATGCTGTACAGCGGCTGGTACTTCGCCGACACCTACGGTGACGGGCTGGAGCAGTACCCGCTGTGGGTGGCCCACTACAGCAAGGCCAAGGGCACGGTGACGCCTCCGGGTGACTGGAAGTCCGTCGCCATCCACCAGTACACCGACGACCCGGTGGACCAGAACGTGTCCAAGCTGTCCGTCGACCAGCTGAAGGCGCTCGGCCGCAAGTAAGAGCACGTCAACGACGCCGGGATCCCGAACCAGGGGGTCCCGGCGTCGTCGTGTTCCCACCGGCGTGCCTGCGTGAATCCCGATATTTCCCCCGCTACCGTAGGCGGATCGCGTGGGGAGACCGGTCAAGTCGGCACGATCTACCCCTGTGGTCTGGTGGAATCTAGTGCTGTGAGTGGTCAGACCTGGCGGTTGGTGCGACGTGGCAGCACAGGGCCTGCCGTGCCTCCTGCGCTCGATGAGCACCAGCGTGCCGTGGTCGCCCATCGGAGCGGCCCCCTGCTCGTCCTGGCCGGTCCCGGCACCGGCAAGACGACCACGATCGTGGAGAGCGTGGTCGAGCGCATCGAACGCCGCGGTGTCGACCCAGAACGCGTGCTCATCCTCACCTACAGCCGCAAGGCCGCGTACGAGCTGAGGGAGCGCGTGACGGCCCGGCTGCGCCGCACGACCAGGTCGCCGCTGGCGCTGACGTTCCATTCCTACGCGTACGCGCTGCTGCGGCGCGAGGCGGTGCGCGCGGGCACGCCGCCGCCGCGCCTGCTCACCGGCCCCGAGCAGCTGCTCGAAGTGCGCCGGCTGCTGCACGGCGAGCTGGAGCGCGGCGCGCTCGACTGGCCGCTGTCGCTGCGCGAGGCGCTCACGACGCGCGGGTTCGCCGAGGAACTGCGCGACTTCCTGTCGCGGGCCGCCGAGCGCGGTCTCGACGGGCCGCGCGTGGTGGAGCTGGGCCGGCGGCACGGCCGCTCGGACTGGCGGGCGGCCGGGCGCTTCATGGAACGCTACGAGCGCAGGTTCGACATCGACCCCGATCCGGCGTTCACGTACCCGGAACTGGTCAACGCGGCCGCCGCGCTGCTGGCCGACCCCGAGGTGCGCAAGCGCGAGCGCGCCGCGCACGAAGTGGTGTTCGTGGACGAGTACCAGGACACCGACCCGGCGCAGGAGCTGCTGCTGAGCCAGCTCGCCGGCGACGGCCGCGACCTGATCGCGGTGGGCGACCCCGACCAGTCGATCTACGGCTTCCGCGGCTCGGACGTCCGCGCGCTCATGGAGTTCCCCGAGCGTTTCAGGACCCGCGACGGCGACGTGGCCCCGGTGCTGGCGTTGCGCGTCTCCCGGCGCAGCGGCGCGGACCTGCTCGAAGCCTCGCGCCGCGTCGCCGCCCGCCTGCCCGCCGCGCCCACGCCGGAAGGTCTCAGTCACGGCCACGGGCACCGCGAGCTGAACGCGCCGCCCGAGATGGAGGAAGGCGCCCTGCGCGTGCTGCTGGCCGACAGCACCAGCCAGGAGGCCGCGGTCGTGGCCGACACGCTGCGCCGGGCGCACCTGATCGACGGCGTGCCCTGGCATCGCATGGCGGTGCTGGTGCGCTCGGCCAGGCGCCAGGTGCCGCTGCTCAGGCGCGCGCTGGTCAACGCGGGCGTGCCCACGATGATCGCCGGCGACGAGGTGCCGATCGCCCAGGAGCCGGGCGTACGCCCGCTGCTGACCATGCTCAGGGTCGCGCTCGACCCCGCCTACCTGGACGAGAGCGTGGCCGAGGAACTGCTGACCGGACCGCTGGGCGGGACGGACATGATCGGCGTCCGCCGGCTCCGCCGCGCACTCAAGATCGCCGAGAACGCCGCCGCCGGGGCCGCGGCCGACGAGGAGGAGCCGGCCCCGCCACGGTCGTCCGGCGAGCTGCTGGTCGCCGCCATCAACGACGATCGCGAGCTGATCAGGGTCGAGGACGAGCACGTCACGCTGCCCATCAAGCGGGTGGCCAGGCTGCTGGCCACCGCCAGGGCCGCGGTGGCCGAGCAGGGCACCGCGGAAGACCTGCTGTGGGCCGTCTGGCACGGCAGCGGGCTCTCCCAGCGCTGGACCGAGCTGAGCCTGTCGGGCGGGCCCAGGGGCGCGCAGGCCGACAGGGACCTCGACGCCGTGGTGGCGCTGTTCGACCGGGCGGCCACGTTCGTGGACCGGATGCCCAAGGCGGGCCCCGAGGTGTTCCTCGACGACCTGGCCGCGCAGGAGATCCCCGGCGACTCGCTGGCCGACCGCGCGCCCGACGGCGACGCGGTGCGCGTGCTGACCGCGCACCGCTCCAAGGGCCTCGAATGGGACGTCGTGGTGGTCGCGGGCGTGCAGGAGGGCGTCTGGCCCGATCTTCGGCTGCGCGGGCTGATGCTGGGCGTGGACGAACTGGTCGAGGTGTCCCAGGGCCTGGAGACGAACGCCGCCTCGCTGGCCTCCAAGCTGCTGGCCGAGGAACGCAGGCTGTTCTACGTGGCCGTGACCAGGGCGCGGCACCGGCTGGTGGTGACCGCGGTGGGCGGCGAGGACACCGACGAGCGGCCGTCCAGGTTCCTGTCGGAGCTGATGCCGGGCGCGGTCGAGGACGCCACGGTCGACGATCGGGCGCGCTGGCTGAACCTGTCCGCGCTGGTGGCGGATCTGCGCAGCGTGGTGACCGACCCCACCAAGCCCGGAAAAATGCGTAAAAAGGCGGCGCGGCAGCTCGCCCGGCTGGCCGCGGCTGGCGTGCAGGGCGCGCATCCCAACGACTGGTACGCGCTCACCCAGATCTCCGACGACCGGCCGCTGAGCTGGCCGGACGACACGGTCAGCATCTCGCCGTCCGCGGTGGAGAGCTTCACCAAGTGCGGGCTGCGCTGGCTGCTGGAGACCGCGGTCGGCTCCGGCGGCACCAGCACCGCGCAGGGGCTGGGCAACGTCATCCACGCGCTGGCCGTCCTCGCCGCCGGCGACCTGCCCAGGGAGGACCGGCTCGGCGAGCGGCTGGACGAGGTCTGGCACGAACTCGACTTCGGCGGCGTCTGGTACAACCGCAAGCAGCGCCAGGTGGCCGAGCAGATGATCGGCAAGTTCCTGCGCTGGCACGAGGAGAACCCGCGTGACCTCGTCGCCACCGAGGAGTCGTTCGTCGCCATGGTGTCGGAAGGCGTGCAGATCAAGGGACGGGTCGACCGGGTGGAGCGCGACGCGGAAGAGCGCGCGGTGATCATCGACCTCAAGACCGGCGGCTCCAAGCCCAAGGCGGGCGACCTCGACCGGCACCCGCAGCTCGGCGTCTACCAGCTCGCCGCGCTGCTCGGCGCCTTCGCCAGGCACGGCATGACCGAGCCGGGCGGCGCCGCGCTGGTGCAGCTCGGCAAGGCCGGTGGCAAGAACGAGGCGCTGGAGCAGAAGCAGGGCGCGCTCGGCGACGACCAGAACCCCGGCTGGGCCAGGGACCTGGTCGACACCGTGGCCATCGGCATGTCCGGCCCGGTCTTCCAGGCCAAGGTGAACGACGGCTGCCGCACCTGCGCGGCCAGGGCGAGCTGTCCGGTCAACGACAACGGGGGCCAGGTTTGCTGAACGGCGACACACCCAACGCGGGACGCATCACGCTCAACCCGGTCGAGCTGGCCGACAAGCTCGGCATCCTGCCGCCCACCTCCGAGCAGGCGGCGGTCATCGAGTCGCCGCTCGAACCCATGGTGGTCATGGCGGGCGCGGGCTCGGGCAAGAGCGAGACGATGGCCGGACGAGTCGTCTGGCTGGTCGCCAACGGCCTGGTCAAACCGGCGAACGTGCTCGGGCTCACGTTCACCCGCAAGGCCGCGGCCGAGCTGGCGGCCCGCGTCAGGGAGCGGCTGCAGGGGCTGGCCGAGGCCGGTCTGGTCGAGCCGGGCATGCTCGACGACGAGCCGACCGTCTCCACCTACCACGCCTACGCCGCCCGCCTGGTCACCGACCACGCGCTGCGCGAGGCGCTCGAACCCACCATGCGCCTGGTCACCCCGGCCGTGTCGTGGCAGCTCGCCTCGCGGGTGGTGGCCATGTACGACGGGCCGATGGACAAGATCGAGCTGGGCCCGCCGTCGGTCACCGCGGCCGTGCTCGAACTGGCCGGCGAGCTGTCGGAGCACCTGCGGGCCGGCGCCGACGTGCGCGGCGTGGGCGACTGGCTCAGGGAACGCTACGACGCGCTGCCAGGACGGCGGATCGCCGCCCAGGGCCGGCCGGTCTCCGTCCAGGCGGCCAGGGAGCAGCTGCTGCCGCTGGTGGCGGCGTACGAGCGGCTCAAGCGCGCCCGCGAGGTGATCGACTACGGCGACCAGATGTCGCTGGCCGCGCGCATCGCGGCCAACCACAAGGAGGTGGGGGAGATCGAGCGCTCCCGCTTCTCGGTGGTGCTGCTCGACGAGTACCAGGACACCAGCCACGCCCAGCTCGTGCTGCTGCGCTCGCTGTACGGCGACGGCCACCCGGTCACCGCGGTCGGCGACCCCTGCCAGTCGATCTACGGCTGGCGCGGCGCGTCCGCGGGCAACCTGCGCCGCTTCGCACAGGACTTCAGGACGAGCACCGGCGATCAGGCCCCGGTCAGGCAGCTCAGCGTCAGCTTCCGCAACGGCGACAGGGTGCTCGACGTGGCCGCCCGCGTCCAGCTCCCGCTGCGCATGGAGGCCCGCGAGGTCCCGGTGCTGATCCCCGGCGCGAACCGGGTCGATCGCGGCCGCGTCACCTGCGCCTTCCACGAGACCGCCGAAGACGAGGCCAGGTGGATCGCGGCCGGTGTCGCCGGGCTGCTCGGCCAGGAGGTCGCGCCCGACGGGCTGCCGTGGGGCGACAAGGAACGCAAGAAGACCCTCGCGCTGCAGCCTCAGGACGTGGCGATCCTGGCACGCAAGCGCTCGCAGTTCCCGGCCATCCGCCGCGCGCTCGAAGACCGCGACATCCCGGTCGAGGTCGTCGGGCTCGGCGGCCTGCTGACCGTGCCCGAGGTGAGCGACATCGTCGCCACCCTGCGCGTGCTGTACGACGCCACCGCCGGCGACGCCCTGGCCAGGCTGCTGGCCGGCCCGCGCTGGCGGATCGGCCCGGCCGACCTGAAGGCGCTCGGCGAGTGCGCCAGGACCCTGGCCCGCGAGCTGAGCGAGAGCAGCCGCGAGCAGGACCCGCTCAAGCAGGTCGTGGCCGACCTGGCCGAGGAGCGCGGCAGCCTGGTCGACGCACTCGACGAGCTGCCCGACAGGGAGGAGTGGCTGGAGACGTTCTCGCCGGCCGCCCGCACCAGGTTCATCGCGCTCGCCCACGAGCTGCGCCAGCTCAGGGCGCACACCGCGCAGCCGCTGCCCGACCTGATCACCGAGGTGGAGCGGCGGCTCGGCCTCGACGTCGAGGTCGCCGCGCGCAGCGGCTCCGTCGGCGCGTTCGCCGCCCGCGCCGACCTGGACGCCTTCCAGGACGCCGCGTCCAGGTTCGCCGGCGACTCCGAGGACCCGACGCTGGGCGCGTTCCTGGCCTACCTGGAGGCGGCGGAGAGCGAGGAGTTCGGGCTGGAGGCCGGACGGGTCGGCGAGAGCAACAGCGTCAAGCTGATGACCGTGCACGCGTCGAAGGGCCTGGAGTGGCCGGTCGTGGTCGTGCCTGGGCTGTCGCAGCTGGTCAGCTCGAAGGGGACGATCGCGACCGGCAGCATCTTCCCCGCCACCCCGGTCACGAACAGCCGGTGGACCGACAACCCGCGCAAGCTGCCCTACCCGCTGCGCGGCGACGCGGCCGACCTGCCGCGGCTGTCCGGGCTGACCAAGGAGGATCTGCTCGTCTTCGACGAGCTGTGCCGCGACCGTGACCTGATGGAGGAGCGGCGGCTGGCGTACGTGGCCGTCACGCGCGCCCACTACCACCTGATCGCCTCCGGGTACCGCTGGGGCACGGCCACCAAGCCGCTGTCGCCGTCCGACTTCCTGCTGGAGATCCGCGACACCGCCGACCGTGTCTCGTTCTGGGCCGATGACCTGGCCGAGGGCGCGTCCAACCCGCTGCTCGCCGAGCCGGCCGAGTCCACCTGGCCGGTCGAGCCCGCCGGGCTGCGCTACGAGTCCGTCCTCGACGGGGCGCACCTGGTCGAGAGCGCGCTGGCGGGCACGCTCGACCCGGACGAGGACGACGAGCCGCTGCGCGAGTTCGAGGAGGAACGCCTGCGGGCCTGGGACCGCGACACCGACCTGCTGCTGCGCGAGCGCGAGCTGAACCGGCGGCGGCCGGCGACCACCGTCGAGCTGCCCGCCAAGCTGACCGTGTCGTCGCTGGTCACGCTGGCCACCGACGCCAGGGAGCTGGCGCGCAGGATCAGGCGTCCGGTGCCGGGCAAGCCGGCGCCGCTGGCGCGCCGCGGCACCTCGTTCCACCGGTGGCTGGAGACCCGCTGGGACCAGCAGCGGCTGATCGACGACTTCGACCTCGACCCGTACGAGGAGGTCGAAGAGGCCGACGTGCGGCTGGCCGAGCTGCAGGAACGCTTCGAGCAGAGCGAGTGGGCCGACCGGCGGCCGATCGACCTGGAGATCCCGTTCGAGACGATGATCGCGGACCGGGTGGTGCGCGGGCGGATGGACGCGGTCTTCGAGCGTCCTGAGGGCGGCTACGAGGTCGTCGACTGGAAGACCGGGCAACCGCCCAAGGGGAAGGCCGCCAAGGCCGCGGGCGTGCAACTGGCGGCCTACCGACTGGCCTGGTCGGAGCTGGCGGGGGTGCCACTCGAAGACGTGGGGGCAGCCTTCCACTACGTCCGGGCCAACCGGACGGTGCGTCCGGTGAACCTGCTGGACGCGGCCGGCCTGGTGGCGCTCATCGAGGCCGTCCCGACCTCTTCGTAGGGGTCTGGGCGGCTGCGCGAAGGCCCCGGGCGGTGGAAGAGCGGGCCATAGGATGTCAGAGGATTCGGGAAGGGTGACTGTGGAAACGAGCGCGCAAGAGCAGCTCATCGGACCACTGCTGCTCGCACGCGGCACCATCGACAGGTCGTCGGCGCTGCGCGCCGACGACGGTTGGCTGGAACGTGCCTGGGCCGACCCGACGACCAGGGTGCTGGTCATCGACAACGGCCACACGCTGGTGCGCCGGGTGGGCGACGAGGTGGGCGCGGTGCTGTTCACGCCGGCCGACGCGCCGCCCGGGCAGCGCTACCTGCTGGGCGTCGAGGGCGGGATCGCCTACTTCGCGGTGGCCGCGCCGCTGCCCGGCATCTCTAGCGGCGACGTCAACGGCCGCGTGACGATCCCGATGAGCCTGGCCGACACCCCCGAGGGCGAGCCGGTCTCGGCCGGGCTGCGCCAGGTCGGCGGCCTGCTCGGCGACAGGGACGCGGGCCTGCTGGTCTACGCGGTCGCGCTGGAGGCCTGGCACGCCACGCACGAACACTGCCCGCGCTGCGGCACCAGGACGAACGTCGAGGCCGGCGGCCACATCCGGGTCTGCCCGAAGGACGCCAGCCAGCACTTCCCGCGCGTCGACCCGGCCGTCATCATGCTGATCAGGGACACCGACGACCGCTGCCTGCTGGCGCGGGGCCCGCAGTGGCCCGAGGGGCGGCTGTCGATCCTGGCCGGGTTCGTGGAGCCGGGCGAGTCGCTGGAGCACGCGGTCGTGCGCGAGGTGGCCGAGGAGGTCGGCATCAGCGTGGTCAACCCGCGCTACCTGGGCAGCCAGCCGTGGCCGTTCCCGCGCAGCCTCATGCTCGGCTTCTTCGCCGAGGCCACCACGACCACGCTGACCCCCGACACGGAGGAGATCGCCGAGGCGCGCTGGTTCTCACGCAAGGAGATCGCCGAGGCGCTGGAGAGCGGCGAGCTCCGGCTGCCGCCGGCGGTGTCGATCGCCCGCCGGCTGATCGAGACGTGGTATGGCGGGCCGCTGACGGGGGATTGGTAGTAGTGTCAAATGCGTCACAGGCCGTAACGGAGAGTGTAAAGTCATGCCCATGAAAGACGAACACATGAACCAGTTGCTGGACCTCGAGCGGCAGAAGCTCGCCATCCAGTTCGCCGCCATCGACGCCGCCATCAACGACAAGATCGATGCGCAGACCCGGAAGATCACCGACGCCGTGAGCGGCGCGATCGCTCTGGCCGCGACCGACATCAGGACCGAGATCCTGATCAGCAGGGCCGAGCTCAAGCAGGACATCAGTGATGTTCGCACCGAGCTCAAGGCCGACATCCAGCGCCTGGAGCACAAACTGGACACTCACTCGCACAACTGAGGACCTGGGTGACCTTAGCACCCAGGTCCTCAAGACCTCATGCTAGCCCCGGAGCCCCCGCCTCGCTCAAGGCCGGGGGTTCCGGTGTTTCACGAAGCGCCGAGCAGCGCCTTGACCTCGAGTGCGGAGGGGTTGGTGCGGACGACCCGACCGTTCGGGGTTTCGATGACCACGGTCGGCACCGTCTGGTTTCCATTGTTGACGCTCATCACGAACTCGGCCGCCGACGGATCACGTTCGATGTCGATCTCTTTGAAGCTGATGCCTTCGCGGGCCAGCTGAGACTTGAGCCGCTTGCAGGGGCCGCACCAGGTGGTGCTGTAGACCGTGAGCGCCATGTTGGGAGATCCCTCCAAGGTCCAGGAAATCAGGCGCTCCGTGCAACAACCCGGAGTGCCCGGGTAATCCCTACCCGATTCGTTCGGCGATCCACGCCTGCACCCGCTCGGCCACGCCGGGCTCCCGGTACAGCGGCGAACTGTGCGCGATGCCCGGCGTGGTGACCACCGTCACGGGCACCCCGACCTGGCCGAGCATCTGCTTGAGCAGCTGGCTCTGCACCGGCGGCACGAACTCGTCCTCGGAGTGGATGGTCAGCATCGGCGCGTCTTTGCGGCTGGCGTGCCAGGCCACTTCCATGCTGGCCCAGATCCTGGAGCACTTGCCCTTGGGCTCGCAGCCCCCGGCCAGCTGGATGGCGGCCTCGCGGAGCTTGCGCTTGTTCGGGTCGAGGGTCTTGTCGCCGTCGTTGTACGCGCGCAGCGGCGAGATGATCGGCGACAGGCCGACCACGCCCTTGAGCCCGGAGATGCCGTCGCCGTACGTGCCGACCGAGGCCGCGATGTGGCCGCCGGCCGAGAAGCCCACCACCACGTACGAGTTCGGGTCGAGCGACCAGCGCTCGGCGTGCCTGCGGGCGGTGGCGATCGCGTCGAGCGCGTCGGTGCGCTGCGCGGGCCAGGGCGCGTTGCCGGACAGGCGGTAGTTGAGGTTGAAGACCGTGTAGCCCAGGTCGGCGTAGGTGCGGGTGATCTCGGTCATGTACTTCTTGTCACCCGACGACCACCAGCCGCCGTGGATCAGGAAGACGCCGGGGCGCTTGACGCCGTCGGGGGTCCACCAGACGTCCATGGTCTGGCGCGGGTGCGGCCCGTACGAGATGGTCTCGGCGGCGAGCCCGCCGATGCCGTTGGGGTCGGTCGGTGAGGCGGCCGTCGGAGCCGGAGTGGGCTCTCTGGTGGCGTGCGCGGCACCGGGTGTCAGCGCGACGGCAACGAGCGCGAGCGCGCCCACGCAAACCGCTGTTCGCACGGCCTTCCTTTCCCCCAATGCACATGGTCGGCCCCATTGTGGGGGAAGAGACCAGTTCTTTGCATCTCGATGACGATGAATCGACGTCGGCCGCATGTTGCCAGAATGGAGCCCTTCACCGCCACCGGCTGGGAGGATGTACAGGTGAACAGCGTGGACGACGTCCTGGCGGGTCTCGATCCCGAGCAGCGCGAGGTCGCGGAGGCCGTGCGCGGTCCCGTGTGCGTGCTGGCCGGCGCGGGCACCGGCAAGACCAGGGCGATCACCCATCGCATCGCGTACGCGGTGCGCAGCGGGGTCGTCGACGCGTCGAGCGTGCTGGCGGTGACCTTCACCACACGCGCGGCCGGGGAGCTGCGTCAGCGGCTGCGCATGCTGGGCGCGCCGGGCGTGCAGGCACGCACGTTCCACGCCGCGGCGCTGCGTCAGCTCACCTACTTCTGGCCGCGGGTGATCGGCGGCGAGGCGCCTTCGGTGATCGAGTCGAAGCTGCCGGTGCTCGTGGAGGCGTGCCGCCAGGTCCGCAGAAATCCGGATCGGTCCGAGCTGCGGGACATCGCGGCCGAGGTCGAGTGGGCCAAGGTCAGCCAGATCGGCTGGGAAGACTACGTGGCCGCCGCGGCCAAGCACCACCGCACGCCGCCCGTCCCGCCGGAGGAGGTGGCGCGTCTCTACGAGGCGTACGAGCAGATCAGGCGCGAACGCCACCTGGTCGACTTCGAGACCATCCTGGAGCTCACGGCCGCGGTGATGACCGAGCACCAGGAGGTGGCGGCGCAGATCCGCCAGCAGTACCGCTACTTCGTGGTCGACGAGTACCAGGACGTCAACCCGCTGCAGAAGCTGCTGCTCGACACCTGGCTCGGCGGCCGCGACGACATCTGCGTGGTCGGCGACCCCAACCAGACGATCTACTCCTTCACCGGCGCCAGCCCCCGCTACCTGACCGGGTTCGCGGTCGAGCATCCCAAGGCCGCCGTCATCAAACTGGTACGCGACTACCGTTCCACCCCGCAGGTCGTCGACCTGGCGAACCTGGTGATCGCCAAGGGCCGGTCGCCGCACCGGCTCGAACTCGTCGCCCAGCGGCCCGAGGGCCCCAGGCCGTCCTTCGCCGACTACGACGACGAGCCGGCCGAGGCCGCCGGCGTCGCCAGGGCCATTCGCAAGCTGCTCGACAAGGGCGTGCCCGCACGCGAGATCGCGGTGCTGTTCCGCATCAACTCGCAGTCGGAGTCGTACGAGGAGGCCCTGGCCAAGGCCGAGATCCCGTACGTGCTGCGCGGCGCGGAGCGTTTCTTCGAGCGGCCCGAGGTGCGCCAGGCGGTGGTGCTGCTGCGCGGCGCGGCCCGATCGGCCTCCGACGAGCCGCTGGCCTCGGAGGTCCACCACATCCTGACCGGCATCGGGCTCACGCCCAGCCCGCCCGGCGGCGGCAAGGCGCGCGAGAAGTGGGAGTCGCTGAAGGCCCTGGCCGACCTGGCGGAAGACCTGGCCGCCGAGGGCGCCGACCTGCCCAGGTTCGTCGCCGAGCTCGAACGCCGGGCCAGCGAGCAGCACGCGCCGCCGGTGGAAGGGGTCACGCTGGCCTCGCTGCACGCCGCCAAGGGCCTGGAGTGGGACGCCGTCTTCCTGGTCGGGCTGACCGACGGCATGCTGCCGATCATCTACGCCGAGACGCCCGAGCAGATCGAGGAGGAGCGGCGGCTGCTCTACGTCGGCATCACCCGGGCGCGTGAACACCTGTCCCTGTCGTGGGCGCTGGCCCGCGCGCCCGGCGGGCGCAAGAGCCGCCGGCCCTCCCGATTCCTCGACGGTCTCACCGGCCGTCCCTCCGGCCCGCCGCGCCTGGCCGCCACGCCGGCGCGCGAACGGCGTCAGGTCGCGGCCCCGGTCAGCTGCCGCGTCTGCGCCAAGACGCTGGTCGCCGCCGCCGAGCAGAAGCTCGGCCGCTGCGCCACCTGCCCGGCCGACTACGACGAGGGGCTGCTCGAACGGCTCAAGGCCTGGCGTACGGCCGTCGCCAAGGAGGGCAAGGTGCCGCCGTACGTGGTCTTCACGGACGTCACGTTGCAGGCGATCGCGGAACGGGCGCCGACCACCGAGCAGGACCTGCTGTCGATCGCCGGGATCGGACGCGTCAAACTGGACAAGTACGGCGAGGCGGTCCTCGGCCTCTGCCGCGCCACCGACTGACCCTCACCAAAGGATCATCAGAGCAGGTGGGGCCGGTTTCGCCCGCTGCGCGGCACACGTCAAACTTGTACCAAGACGGTTATCGCGAGGGGGACCTGTGAACGAGGCGCTGAAGGAGCTGCTCGATCTGCTCGACCTGGAGCAGATCGAGCTGGACATCTTCCGGGGAAGGAGCCCGGAGGAGCGCATCCAGCGCGTCTTCGGCGGTCAGGTCGCGGCCCAGGCGCTCGTCGCCGCCGGGCGTACCGTGCCCAAGGACAGGAACGTGCACTCGCTGCACGCGTACTTCATCAGGCCGGGCGACCCGTCGATCCCCATCGTGTACAACGTGGAGCGGGTGCGCGACGGGCGTTCGTTCACCACCCGCAGGGTGGTCGCGGTGCAGCACGGCAAGGCGATCTTCACGATGTCGGCGTCGTTCCACGTCATGGAGGAAGGCGTGGCGCACCAGGCGTCGGTCATGCCGGTGGTGCCCGATCCCGAGACGCTGCCCACGTTCCAGGAGAAGATGTTCGAGCTCGTCGGCGACAACAACGAGCTGCGTGAGTGGCTGTCGCGGCCGCGTCCGGTCGACGCACGCTACGCCTCGCCGCTGACGTGGGAGGCGTACCAGAACCCGGAGCTGCGCAGCGCGCAGACGAACGTGTGGTTCCGCTACCACGCCGAGCTGCCCGACGACCCGCTGCTGCACGTCGTGCTCGCGGCCTACGCCTCCGACTACACGCTGGTCGACACGATCCTGTTGTCACACGGCATGGCCTGGGGCGCCTCGAACGTCATGGGCGCCTCGCTCGACCACGCCATGTGGTTCCACCGGCCGTTCCGTGCCGACGACTGGCTGCTCTATGCTCAGGAGTCCCCCTGGTCCGCGGGTGCGCGGGGGCTTGCTCGGGGTGAGATGTTCACCGCGTCCGGTGACCTCGTCGTCTCGGTGGTCCAAGAGGCCATGATCCGCGTGACAAAGTAACAAAATCGCAGGTAGAAAATATGTTGCCCCTTCCCGGGTTCCCGGTTTAGGGTCATGGTCAAGCGAGTCGGACACTCCTGTCCGACGATCTCGAAGAGCGGAGGTGAGTCCAGGTGATCAGCATGAAGATGTCGGCCACGCAGTGGCTCGCTTCCGCGTGCCGTAACTCGGTCAGGCTCGTCGATGGCCCGGCCAGACTGCGGCAGGAGAAGTCTGCCCGTAGCCAGGCCTCCGCCTACTTCCGCGCACACGCCGGCACCGGTGTGTTCTCGGAAGGCGCTCCTGCCTACCACGCACGTATCGCCCTGCCGGCCCAGCAGCTCACCAATGGTGGAGTGCGCGGTCCGCAACCCTGGAGGGATGCTCCGGTCATAACCTGACCGGCACACAGCAGCCCCCAGGCCGCGGATCCGCACACAGGATCCGCGGCCTCTTTGTTTGTCCGTGATCCCCGACCACCTACGAGGTGCCCGACCCAGCTCAAAAAGATCGATCAAAAGGAGAAGCAGATGGGGGCGAAGACGATCATGGACCTGATCGACGAAGCCAAGATCCCCTGCCGGACCGACCCTGACCTGTGGTTCGCCGAGTCGCCCGACGACGTCGAGTTCGCGAAGGCGCTCTGCGGCGGCTGCCCGATCCAGAAGGCCTGCCTGGCCCGCGCGCTCGAGCGCGAGGAGCCGTGGGGCGTCTGGGGCGGCGAACTGATCCTCCGGGGGACCGTCGTCCCCCGCAAGCGGCCTCGCGGGCGTCCCCGCAAGCACCCGGTCGCTGCCTGATCCACCGCACCTACGAACAAGAAAGCCGAGAACGATGAACACGATTTCCGAGTGGAGCAACCCGATGCCGTATCTGTTTCATGACCTGGTGAATGACCGAATACAAACTCTCCACCGGGAGGCGGCGGAACAGCGCCTGGCCTCGCGCGTGAACCGCGTACAGCGGGCGCGCCGCGAAGTCCAGCGGGCGAACGACCGCCTTCGCAGGGCCCTGGGTCGGCAGTTCTGATCGGGGAGATCCTGCCGCCGGCGCAGGATCTCCCCGGTGAGCTGAACCACACAGGAGAGTGATCCCAGGAGCCGGGCGCATCCAGCGCCCGGCTCTTTCGCATTCCCGGCCTTTTCCTCAGTACGATCCCCGGCCCGGAACCCGGACCGCCGGGCCGCGACCCCGCGCGACCCTCGGTGGGAACCCGCGTGGGGAGTCCGCGCAGGAGGCCCGCACCTTTCGGAGGGACCCAAGCCCGCGTCTTTCGGAGGGACTCAGGTCCGTGCTTTCCGGAGGAGCCCAAGCCCGCGCCTTCCGGAGTGACCCATGCCAGCACTCCCCAGAGGAACCAAGCCCGCACCCCCAAGGGCCTCAGCGCCGCACCCTCCTGAAGGATCCAGGCCGCGATTCCGGGGAGGCCCAGGCCCGCACCCTCCGGAAAGCCCAAGTCCGTGCCCCCCAGGGGGCCAGGCCCGCACACCCCCTCTGGAAGGATCCAAGTTGCGATTCCGGGGGAGGCCGTTGGTGGTAGTGGTGGTGAGGGAGTGGGGGAGTGTTAGGCCCGGGCTGGGCGAGCGGCGGCGGGGGCCAGCGGCAGTTCGTCCTCCCCGGCGGCCGTCCAGAGACGGGTGGACATCCAGGCCACCCCCACCGCCGCGACCACCAGCCCAGCCAGGAAGACCGGCACGGGAACCACGTTCCGCAGCGACCCGGGGACCATGCCCACCGCGTACAGGATCACGCCCACCCAGGGCAGCGCCCCGCTCCGTATCGCCGCCGCGCTGAACGTCAGCACCCCCGCCAGCAGAACCACGGATGTGACCAGAAACGCCCGCCCCGTACCCCCGGCGAGCAGCCCGCTGATGACGCCGCCGCCGAGATAGGGGAAGACGAAGTGCAGGATGTACTCGATCGCGAACGCCCCGGCCAGTCCCGCCGCGTTGAGCAGGTAGCCGACCAGGCCGAGCGTGCCCGCCGTACGCCGGATGAGCAGGTAGAGCGCGGTGATGGTGAGCAGGCCGGTCAGCGCCCCGAACGGCGCGATGGCGTGGGTGAGCGCCGTTTCCGGCAGTAAGTTCGCCCGGCGGGCGCTATTGATCACGAGCACTGTCGCGCAGACGAATCCGGCCAGCGCGGCGATCCGGTTGAGACGCATTTCTGGAGTCCCTTCTGTCGGTGATAACGCTCGTTATCATGCGCGTTATGGACCGATAAAGTGAGATCATGCCGGGCGATGTAAGCACCCCGAAAGAACTCGGCGATCTCCGCCAGGCCCTGCTCGACGCCGCCGTCCGCGTGCTTCACGATCAGGGCGCGGCCCGCCTCACGCTCCGGCGCGTGGCCGACGCGGCCCAGACGTCCACGATGGGCATCTACACCTGCTTCGGCGGCCGGACGGGCCTGCTCGCGGCGATCTACCAGCGCGCCTTTCTCGCCCTGCGCGATCGCCTGACCGCCGCGCTCGACGGCCACTCCGATCCGCTGGCCCGGATCAGGGCGCTGGCCTCGGGGTATCGGGAGTTCGCGCTGGAGGATCCGGCGCGGTACGCGCTCATGTTCGAACGTCCGCTGCCCGACTTCGACCCCTCGCCACAGCTGCGCCGCGACGCACTCGCACTGAACTTCAGCCTTCTCACGGACGCGACCTCCGCCGCCATCGAAGCCCGGCTGATCATCTCCGATGACCCGGTCCGTACGGCCTACCTCTTGTGGACCACGATGCACGGCATCGTCAGCATCGAGCTCACCCATGCCCTGCGCAGCCCGTTGCCCGGCTGGTTCCTCGACTCACGGGCGGCCGGCGAACGCGTCCTTGCCGACGGCGTGAACGCCCTGCTGACCGGCCTCGCCCACCCCTGAACCTCCGAGTGCCGGATGCCACTCCGCAGGACGACTTGACCCATTTGGGGCGGCACGCGAACCAGCCTGTTCCGCAGGCTTCTCACGCTGTCACACGCAATCCACAAGGCAGACGGCGAGCCAGGCCCGGCCTCACCGACCACGGGGAGGCGGGCTCGAGGGTGCTGCTCCTCGCCGTGGGACGGACCTAGAGGGAGGGCAGTCGCCGCGGGAAGCCGAACCTGAGGCCTACGTTGGCGCAGATCACGCCGATGCCGGTGTGGTCGCCGCAGGAAGGCGAACCTGAGGGCGAATCACGGGCACGGCGAATCACGGGCACGGCGAACCGAGGGCACGGCGGACCGAGGGCAAGCAATCTCGGGCAGGTCAGGATCCCGACAGGCAAGTCCCGGGCGGGCGTAGCTGGGGCAGGCGAATCCCGGGCAGGCGGATGCTGGGCAGGGCGGGCTCCCAAGCAAGGCAAATCTCGGGCCGGGGTAGCTGAGGCAGGCGGATCCCGGGCAGGCGGATGCCGCGCAGGGTGGAGTCCTGGACAAGGCGAATCTCACGCAGGCAGGCGCATCCCGGGCAGGCGGATGCTGAGCAGGTCGGGATCCCGGACAAGGCGACCCCCGGGCCGGGGTAGCTGAGGCAGGCGGATCCCGGGCAGGCGGATGCCGCGCAGGGCGGAGTCCTGGACAAGGCGAATCCCACGCAGGCAGGCGTAGCTGAGGCATGCGGATGCCAGGCAGGCAGGCGGATGCCGCGCAGGGCGGGACCCCGGACAAGGCGAATCCCAGGCAGGCGGATGCCAGACAGGGCGGGATCCCGGACAGGTGGATCCGGGGACAGGCGTAGCTGAGGCAGTCAGGTGTATCTGAGCGCGAGCCGCGGGGTGGGAA
>NZ_JABCPZ010000146.1 GCF_013283785.1 Nonomuraea antri | reverse complement strand
CGCGACCCCGCCGCACCCCGTCCCTAGAGTTCGTGGTGGACACCATGGAGGGGCTCATGCGTTTCGAGACCGGCGTGCACGTCGACGCGCCCGCGCAACGGGTCTGGCAGGTCATGACCGACGTGGCGGCGTGGCCGGAGTTCACCCCCACGATGACCGAGGTGCGGCCGCTCGACGGCGGGCCGCTCGCGGTGGGCGCCCGGGTGCGCATCAAACAGCCGAAGATCCCGCCGCTGGTCTGGACGGTCACCGAGCTGACCCCGTACCGGTCGTTCACCTGGGCGGCGACCACCGGCGGCGTGCGTATCACGGCGGGTCACGTCCTGGACGGCGACACGACGGTGACGCTCAGCATCGAGCAGTCTGGGCTGCTCTCCCCGCTGCTCGCCCTGTTCACCGCCGGGCGAACGCGCGCGTACGTCCGCACCGAGGCGGAAAGCCTCAAGCGCCGCTGCGAGACGTGACGGTGCCCGGCTGGGGCCGCTACCCCGAATAGCCGGTGCACGGCCGAGGCGGCTACCCCGAATAGCCAGTGCACGACCGGGACGCTATCCCGAGTAGCCGGTGGGCCCGATGTCCGGGCGGATCTCGTCCCCGGCGTGGTCCTGCTCCTCCTCCGGCTCGGGCTCCGGCTCCTTCTGGGCCTCGGGCGGATCGGCGGGGACGGGCCGGCGCGCCTTCGGGGTGTCCGCCCCGGACCGCTCCGCGACCACGTCGTTCTCCCCGCCCATGCCCGTCGACTCCGGCAACTGGTCGGCGTTCTCGCTCATAGCCCCCACCTGCCCCTGGCACACCATCTGAACCCGCCGACCACCGCGAACGCCGCCACACACGCCCCTGCGAACGCCACCGCCGCCGCCCGCACCCCCGCGCCGCCGATGACGATTCGGACACAGCCGATGCCAGGCTGCGGATCGGGCGGCGACGATGGCGGCGTGCGCATCGCGAACCCCCTCTCCGCGCTCTTCGGCACCGCCGGCCGGCCCACCGGGTACGAGCTGGACCAGGCGCTGGACACCCTGGCCGCTGCCGTCCACGCGCACTGGAGGCAGGCGAGCCGGGCCCCGCGGTGGGACGGCGAGCCGGCCGTCCGCTGGCGGGTGCCGCGCTCCGCGCCCGACGACGCGGCCCAGGAGGCGGCCCAGGGGGAGGGCGTCCGGGCCCAGGACGACGTCCTGCTCGACGCCTTCCTGTCGCTGCCCAGAGGACGGCTGCTGATCACCGGCGGTCCCGGCTCAGGCAAGAGCACGCTCGCCACGTCCCTGCTGGTCCACCTGCTGGAAAGGCGCGGCCCCGACGACCGCGTCCCGGTGCTGCTGCCCGCCGCGAGCTGGGACCCGCTCACCGAGTCGCCGCAGAACTGGCTGGCCAGGCAGCTCGGCGAGCTGTATCCGGCGGTCGCCGTCGAGGCCGGCGACCTGGTGGCGCACAAACGTGTCCTGCCGATGCTCGACGGGCTGGACGAGCTGGATCCGGCCCTGCGCAGTGTCGCCGTGCAGGCGCTCAGCGTCTCGCTCGACCCGTCCGACCCGGTCGTCATCACCTGCCGCAGCGGCGAGATCGAACCCGAGCAGCTCAACCTGGCGCACTTCGCCGTGGTCGAGGTCCTGCCGATCTCCGCCGAGGACGCCGCCGCCTACGTCGAGCGGGCGCTGTCGCCGCCCGACGCGCCGGACCGGTCGCCTCGGGAGCTGTCGCCGAACTGGGCGCCTCGGGAGCTGTCGCCGTCCGACACGCCGAACTGGGCGTCTCGGGAGCTGTCGGCGTCCGACGCGGCGGGCTGGGCGCCGCTGCTGGAGAACCTGCGCGCCCAGCCGCAGGGCCCGCTCGCGCAGGCCCTGGACAACCCCCTGACGCTGCGGCTGCTGCGTGACACCTATCTCGAACCGGGCCGCGATCCCGGCGAGCTGCTCGACACCGCGCGTTTCCCCAGCTCGACCGCCATCGCCGAGCACCTGCTCGACAACCTGCTCGTCGATCTCCTCCCGCCGCGGCCGGACGCCCCGGCCGTCCCGTGGCGTCCCGGGCACGCCCGCAGGTGGCTGGAGTTCCTGGCCGGCAAGCTGAGCGCGACCCATGCCGTCGGGCTGAACTGGTGGGGGCTGGCCGGGGCGGCGTTCGGCGGCTGGATGCAGGCCGTCCCCCGGCTGGCGGGCGTGGTGGCGGTCACCGTGCTGGCCGCGTTCGGCTCGCCCGGGCTGTGGATCCTCGCCGTCCTGATCACTCTCGTCCTCGCGCAGTGGAACGTGCCGCGCCTCACCTCGCGCCGGCCGCTCGATCCGGCCGCGCTGGCCAGGCGGACGGTCGTCCGCGTGGCCACGCTGGTGCCCGCGGGCGCGCTGTGCGGCGCGGCCCAGGGGTTCTTCCAGGATCGCGCGGCCATCGGGGGGCTGAGCGCGGCGGGCGCGGCGTTCGCCGTCCCGTGGGCGCTGGCGTGGGCGCTGCTCGACTGCCTGCTCGTCTCGCAGCGGCAGCATCCCGTCGAGACGCCGCGTGGCTCGCTGCGCGCGGACGAGCGGATGACGTTGCTGGCCGCGAGCGCGGACGCGGTCGCGGCCGGGCTGCTCGCCGTCCCGGTGGCCTGGGCCACGGGCGACTGGTCGGCGCCGCTGCTCGGCGCGCTGGTCGTGGGGGTGCTGCGGGCCTCGGTCGGCAGGAGCACGGCCTACCACGTGGCCCGGGTGATCCTCGCCGTCCGCGGGCGGCTGCCGTTCCGTCTGATGGCCTTTCTGGACGACCTGTACCGGGCCGACGTGCTCCGCCGGGTCGGCGCGTCGTACCAGTTCAGGCATCCGCAGTTCCAGGACCGGCTGCAGGCCACGCACCTGGCCAGGAGCCGTGAGGCGCGGGCGGCGGCGCGGGACGCGCCGCTCGGCGACCGCCGGGTGCACGGCGAGATCGTGGACGAGACGCTCTTCCTGCCCGAGATGCGCGCCCGCATCGGCCTCGATCAGGACGGCGAGCGGCGGCGGGCGCTGCGCGAGGTGGCCATGGAGGTGCTGGCCACGAGCCTGGCCGCGGTCGGCGACGCGGGCGCCGAGCACTTCGGCCGCTACCGCCAGGCGCTCGACCGGCTGCGGCAGGCCGCCGAGCCGCCGCTGTGGGCCAGGCCGGGGCGGCTGTACGGGTTCGCCGTCTGGTTGCTGCCCGTCTGCGCCCTGTGGGCGGCGGGACTGCTGTGGGGGTATTCGACCCGGAGCTTCCTGATGTTCCTGGTGCTGGCCTCAGCGCTGCCGCTGGCGCAGGCGGAGGCGGTGCGCGCGCTGGCCCACCGGTCGGGCAGGCGCGGTGAGCGGCGGTTCACGCCCAGCCCGTGGAGCCTGCCGGTGGCGTACACGGTCGCCGCGGTGAGCCTCGCGGCGGCCGTCGCCACCACTCCCGCCCTGGTGGTCGTGCACGGGACCGCGACGGGCGCGCTCGTCCCCGTCGCCGGGACCACGCTGGTCAACGCGATCATCGTCATGGGCATCGCCTGGCCGCTGCTGCTGGCGGCGTGGCTGCTCACGCGTCCGCACCGGGCCTTGTACGTCGCCCTGTCCTCGAACAACCCGAAGGACTGGGAGATGACGCCGCCGGGCGCGCGCCGCCTGCGTACCGCGGCCGAGCAGGCGCGGCGCGACTGGATCGAGACCGCCGCCCGCGACGGCCTGATGCCGCTGCTGCGCCGCAGGCTCGACCCGGTGCGCAACGCCGACGACGACGTGCTGCCCGACATCGACCGGGCCCAGCTCGGCGACGTCAGCAGGCTCGACCAGCTCGTCGACACCCGGGTGAACACCGAGCTGCAGGAGCTGTTCAAGCACCGGGTCAGCGCGAGCATCGGGATCAGCGGCACCAGGGGCGCGGGCAAGAGCACGCTGCTGCGGCGGTGGTGCACGCCGTACTTCGGCTCGCCTGGAGAGGATCTGCGCCTGCTCGAACAGGCCCCGACGGCCTACGACCGGCAGGAGTTCCTCATCCACCTGTTCGCCAGGGTCTGCGAGCGGGTGGTCGGCGACCAGTCCCCGGAGGAGCCAGGACGGCGGCCGCTGCGCAGGCGGATGGCCGGCCTGCTGCCGCTGGCGGCCACCGTGACCGGGCTGGCGGCGGTGGTGGGCGGGGCGGCCTGGCAGGCGATCGGCCCGTCGCTGGGGTCGATGGTGTCGGCCGCGCTGGCCGCGCCGGCCACGCTGGTGATCGCGGCGGGCGCGGTGGTCCTGGCCGGGGGCCTGGTGGGCGCGGCGCGCACCGGCCGGCTCAGGCGCGCGGAGCCGGGCGTCGGCGTGGAGCAGGTGGCCGCCGCGCATCTGCGTACGCTGCGCTGGCGGCGGGCGCTCACCAGGACGCGCGACGGCAGGCTCACCGTGCCCGGCGGCAGCCTCACCGCGGGCAGCGCGATGGCCGAGCAGCGGACGGAGGCCGCCCGCACCTACCCCCAGCTCGTCGCCGACTTCCGCGAGCTGCTCGACCTGATCGCGCTGGAGCGCCGGGCCGCGGGCGGCCGGGTCATCATCGGCATCGACGAACTGGACAAGATCGGCACCGCCGAGGACGCCGAGCGGTTCCTCAACGACCTGAAGGCCGTCTTCGGCGTGCCCGGCTGCTACTTCATGGTGGCGCTGTCGGACGACGCGCTGCTCACGTTCGAGCGGCGGTCGCTGGCCGTGCGCAACACCTTCGACAGCGCCTTCGACAAGATCTTCGCGGTCCGGCCGCTGAACGTGGCGGAGTCGGCGCTGTTGCTGCAGCAGCGGGGCGTGCCGCTGCCCGACCGGTTCGTGTGGCTGTGTCATGCGTTGTCCGGCGGGCTGCCGCGCGACCTGCTCAGACGCGTGGACGACCTGGCCGCCGCCCGGTCGTCGCTGGGCCTGACCCGGCTGCCCGACCTGGCCGCCGAGCTGATCAGGCAGGACCTGGCCACGGTGCTCGGCGCCCAGTTGCGCACGATCGCGGCCGTGGCCACGTCGGAGGCGGCGGGCCTGACCATGTGGCTGGCCGCGCACGCCGACGCCGGCGGCACGGCCGACGGCCTGGAGAAGCTGGCCGGCGCCGGCCCCGTCACGACCGAGGAGGCCTGCCGGGCGCTGGTCGCGCAGACGCGGGCGTACCTGTACTACTGCGCGACCCTGCTGCGGATCTTCGCCGACGGTGACGCGGTGGCCCGGCAGTGGCTGGAGGCGTGCCGGGACCGGCCGCACCTGGTGGACCGGCTGTCCACGGCCCGCGCGCTGCTGGCCGGGGACCCGACGCTGGCCTGGCAGCTCGTCGACCGGCTGCGCGGCGAGGCGCCGGGGCTGCAGCCCATCCCCGCCGGCAACGGCACCGGCGCCGGTGTCGTCGGGTCAGGCGAGTGACGCCTCGATCTCGGCGCGGGCCGGCATCGAGGTGCTGGCCCCCTCGCGCTGCACCGACAGCGCCGCCGCGGCGGCGGCGAAGCGCAGCGCGTCGGCCGGGGCGCGGCCCTCGATCCTGGCCACCGCCAGCGCGCCGGCGAACGTGTCGCCGGCCGCCGTGGTGTCGACGGCCTTGACCTCCACCGCGGGCACCCGCAGCCGCTCGCCCGTACGCGAGCCGTACAGCGCGCCCGCGGAGCCGAGGGTGATCACGGCCTCGTCCACCTGTTCCAGCAGCGCGTCGAGTGCCGCGTCCGGGTCGTCGCGGCCGGTGATGGCGGCCGCCTCGTGCTCGTTGGGCAGGAGGAGCGTGACCGCTTCGAGCAGTTCGGCGGGCAGCGGGCGGGCCGGGGCCGGCGTGAGCACGACCTGGACGCCGGCCACGTGCGCGGCCTGCGCGGCGGCGACGACCGCCGCCATGGGCAGTTCGAGCTGCAGCAGCAGCGCCCGCGACGCGGCGATCGCGGCCAGGTCGTCGCCGGTCGGCCCGGTGACCGTGCCGTTCGCGCCGGGCACGACGATGATCGAGTTGCCGCCGGCGTCGTCGACCACGATGTGCGCGATGCCGCTCGGCCCGGGGACCTGGCGCAGGCCGCGCACGTCCACCCCGGATTCGGTCAGCGTGGTGCGCAGTTGCGTGCCGAACCCGTCGTCGCCGACCGCGCCCAGGAAGGCCACCTCGGCGCCCGCGCGGGCGGCGGCGATGGCCTGGTTGGCGCCCTTGCCGCCGGGCACGGTGCGGAACCGGTGCCCGGTGACGGTTTCGCCCCGCTTGGGGGCCTCAGAGACGTACGCGACGAGATCCATGTTCGCACTGCCGAAGACCGAGATCATGACGCCATCATCTCCTGGGTACGCCGCGCCAGTTCGTCAAGACCCACCCCGTCGAACCCGGTCAGGCTGCTGGCCAGGCTGTCGCGCATGAGCCATCGCTCGGGCACGCCCCCGTTGAGCGCCCCGGCGATCGAGCCCACGGTGGCCCCGGCCGAGTCGGTGTCCCAGCCCGCGGCCACCGCGCCGGCGATGGAGCGGGTGACGTCCCCCTGGCCGTGGACCAGGGCGGCCGCCACGAGGGCGGCGTTGTTGATCGTGTGCACCCAGTGCAGGCCGCCGTGGCGTTCGTGCAGCAGGTCGAGCACGCGCTCGAAGTCCGGCTCTCGGGTGGCGTCGGCGACGGCCAGGCGCACCGCCTCGTGCAGCCGCGACCCGGGCGGCAGCACCGACAGCCCGGCCTCGACGACCTCCGTCACCGACCCGGCGACCAGCGACGCGGCGCACATCGCGGCGGCGAACATGGCCCCGTAGATCCCGTTGGCGGTGTGGGTGAGCCGGGCGTCGCGCCAGGCGCACTCGGCCGCGGTGGCCGGGTCGCCGGGGTTGACCCAGCCGTACACGTCGGTGCGGATCATCGCGCCGATCCACTCGCGGAACGGGTTCCGGAAGGTGGCGGTGTGCGGGGGTTCGAGGCCGTCGAGCAGGTTGCGGTAGGCGATCCGCTCGGCGGTGAACGTGCGGCCGGCGGGCAGCTCGTCCAGCCAGAGCTTGGCGACGTCCTCGGTGCCGAAGCCGCGGCCGTGCCGCTCCAGCAGCGACAGGGCCAGCAGCGGGTAGTTGAGGTCGTCGTCCTCGGGGATGCCGTCGATGTTCTCGGCCAGCGAGTTGACCGCGCTGCGCCGGTTCCACGGCCAGCGTTCCGCGACCTCGGCGGGCAGGCCGCGGGCGGTGAACCAGCCCTCGATGGGCCAGTTGCCGGTGGCCTGGGCGATCTCCCTGATCCCGGCCCTGGGGATCTTCTCGACCGGCTTGCCCAGCACGCACCCGGCGGCCCGGCCGAGCCAGGCGCCGTGCACGCGGCTCGGGTCGACCCGCTTCTCCCTGGTCCGCCCGGCGGGCCAGGCCGGGGTGGCCGCGATGATGCCGGCCAGGTCGGACGGCTCGGGCAGCGGCGACGGGATGGCGGCCAGCTCGTCGAGCAGCGTCTCGGCCAGCGGCCTGAGCCGGGCGGCGCCCGGCTCTGAGGCCCCGGCCCTGGGCGGCGCGTCGTGGCCGCCCGCCGCGTGCCAGCGCGCGGTGATCTCGGTGACGTCCCTGCCGTCCTCGGCGGCCTGGCGGAGCTCGTGCCCCACCAGGTCCTCGGGCTGCACCCAGGTGAGCCTGATCATGCGCGGTCGAGCTCGGCGAAGGCGGACTCGTGCGCCCGCCGCCTGGCCAGGTCGTCGTCATGCACGCGGCGCGCCACCTCGGCGATGGCCAGCCCGGGAGCCACCAGGTCGGTACGGCTCGCGGTGCCGATCCGCGACACCCAGTCGCCGGGCACCGCGGACAGCCCGCCGAGCGCGCCCGCGATGGCCCCGCCCATGGACGCGATCGAGTCGGCGTCGCGGCCGTAGTTCACGCCGCCGAGCACGGTGTCGCGGAAGTCACCCTTGGCCACCACCAGGAACCCGAGCGCCAGCGGCAGTTCCTCGATCGCGTGCACCCGGCTCGGCCGGCGCGCGCCCAGGCCCTGGTCGCGGTAGGTGTCGGCGACCGTGTCGAAGGGCCGCACGGCCGCGCGCAGCTGCTCGAACGAGCCTTCCCAGTGCCCGAGCCCGCTCGCGGCCTCGCACACCGCCTCGATGGCGGCCCTGGTGCCGTCCTTGGCCAGGCGCAGGCAGGCGGCGATGACGGAGTCGACGGTGGCGCCCGGGCGCATGGCCTCGGCCACCGCCGCCGCCATGACGCCGGCCGCCTCGCGCCCGTAGCTCGACTGGTGCGCGCCGGTCAGGTCGATGGCCTCGGCGTAGGCGGCGTCGGGGTCGGCGGCGTTGACGATGCCGACCGGGGCCACGTACATGGCCGCGCCGCAGTTGACGATGTTGCCGACGCCGGCCTCACGCGGGTCGGCGTGGCCGTAGTGCAGCCTGGCCACGATCCACTTCTCGGCCAGGAAGATCCGCTGCAGCGGCAGCGCCTCGGCCTCCAGCTCGGGGATCCACTGCCGCTCCCCCATGAGCTCGGGCACGAAGTGGTCGGCCATGTCGTAGGCGCCCAGGTGGCCGCCGACCTTCTGGTAGACGCGGATCAGCGCGTGCGTCATCAGGGTGTCGTCGGTGATGTGGCCGTCGCCCTTGTGGTACGGGGCGATGGGCCGGGCGTTGCGCCAGTCCTCGTTGTACGGCGGCACGATGCCCTCCACCCGGCCGCCGTACCTGGTCACGATCTGTTCAGGGGTCCAGCCCTCGGTGGCGCCGCCCAGCGCGTCACCGACCGCCGCCCCCGCCACGCACCCGGTGGCCTTGTACTCAAGCGGCGTCATGCCGTCCCCTCCAAGAGTTCGATGAGATCCTTGCCCGCCAGGTCAGGCAGGCAGCAACCGGCCAGCCTGCGGGCCGGCGCGATCCACCCCTCCGGGATCGCGCCGTATCCCCCGCAGGCCCCCGTCAAGGCGCCGGTCAGCGCGGGCGCGGAGTCGGCCAGCGGGGCCAGGCAGGCGGCGGCGGGCACGGCCCGGCTCAGGTCGCCGCCCGACACCTCGGCCAGCGCCAGCGCGACCGGCACGGTCTGCGCGGCGCCCACGCCGTAGCTGTAGACGTGGTCGAGCAGTGCGGCGTCCAGCGCGGGCACCGCGCCGAACGGGTCGCCGGCCGCGCGTGCGGCTTTCAGCGCCTGGCGCGCGTTGTGCCCGATGGCGGTGCCGGCCGGCAGCACGTCGAGCGCCGCCCGCACCGCCGCGGTGACCGAGCCGGTCGTGACCGCCTCGGCCACGGCCGCGGCCATCGCCTGGGCGCCGAGCAGCCCGTCGCCGGCGTTCGTCACCTGGGCGTCCGCGCTCGGGTCCCGCCCCAGGGCGCCGAACGCGACGGCCCTGACGGCCGCGGCGTCGTCGAAATGATGTGGATTGTCGTGTCCGGACGCGGGTGGTTCCACGCCCTTGGCCAGGTTGTCCAGCGCGGTGGCCACCGAGATCCGCGCCCGCACGTCCGTGAGCTCCCTGAACGCCTCGGCCCGCGGCCGGTCGATCGTGAGCAGCGTCCAGGCCAGCCATTCCGCGTCGTCCGACGGCCCCACGGCCAGCGGCGCGACCGGCTGGTTCAGCGCGAACGGCACGGGCAGCGTGGTGACGCGGTGCTCCTCGGCGAACGCGTCGAGCTCGCGGTGCAGCCGCCGGCTCCAGGGCGCGTGCAGCGCGGCGCGGTGCCGGCTCGCGGGCCAGCCGACGGCGTCACCGACGGCCAGGCCCACGAAGGCGCCCCTGATTCTCTCCCCCGACATGTGGTATCTACAGTCCCTTCGCCAGCTCGTCGGCGACGTCCAGCACGTGTTTCCCGGCCACGACGGGCAGGCACTTGCCGCTCACCGGGCCGATCTTCTCAGCCCAGCGGGCCGGCACGCCGTGCTCGCCCTGGACGGCTCCCGCCACGGCCCCGGCGATGGCGCCGATCGTGTCGGCGTCCCTGCCCAGGCTCACCCCGAACGTCACCGCCGCGGCCACGTCGCCGTCGCCGGCCAGGAACGCGGCCAGCGCCAGCGCCACGGCCTCGGGGGCCACGTCCGTCCACGGGTAGTGCTTGACCACCACGGCCTCGTGCAGCGCCTCGACGAGCGCCAGGTCCTCGCCGGACTCCACCGGCGGGAACCTGCCCAGCACCTCGCAGGCGCGGGCGATGTTCCTGGCCGTCCAGGAGTCGGCCGGGATCACCGACAGCGCGGCCGAGACCACCTCGGGCGGCGACGCGCCGCCCATGGCCGCGGCCACCGCCCCGGCGACCGCCCGGCCGCCGAGAATGCCCTCGCCCGAGCCGCTGACCAGCCCGTCCTGCTCGATGAGCCGGGCCGCCTCGGCCGGGTCGCCCGGGCAGAAGATCCCGTACGGCGCCGCTCGCATGGCCAGACCGTCGGACCAGCCGTGCTGGTGCGCCTGCCCGGACAGCGGCGGTTCAAGCCCGCGCCGGAGCGCCTCGACGGTGCCCAGTTCGGAGAAACCGGCCCCCTTCATCGGGCCCTCGATCCGCGGGATGATCTCCCTTCGGTAGGCGTTCGCCACGTCGGCCGAGGTCAGCGCGTGTCCGTGGGTGACCAGCAGCGAAGCGGCGAAGATGGCGTACTCGGTGTCGTCGGTGCCCCCGCCTTCGATCTCGGTGAGACGGCCCCACCTCCGGCGGATCTCCGCCGGGGTCAGGTTCTCTGCGGGGGCCCCGAGGGCGTCGCCGGCCGCCAGACCGAGCAGACTCCCCCGGGCCTTGTCGCGAAACGTCACTGCTGATACCGCTCCAGCACCTTGTTGCCGTCCTCGACCAGGCGCTTGGCGGCCTCGTCGAGGGTGATCTTGTTGCCGAAGTACTCCTGCAGGGCCGGCGTGGCGACCTTGCTCTTCCACTCGTCGAAGCCGTTGACCTTGAGGAACGGCGCCACGACCAGGTTCTTGGCCGAGGCGGTGGCCACGTCCCAGCCGTTCTCCTGCGCAGTCATGGCCGGGTCGGCGGCGGCCTTCTGCGAGGTGGGCAGCAGCCAGTCGCCCTTGGCCAGCTTGGCCTGGTTCTCGGCGTTGAGGAAGAACGAGATGAACTTCATCGACTCGTCGGCGTACTTGCTGTCCTGCGCGATCGACAGCGTCTGGGAGACCGCGCCCTGCTCGGACGTCGTGCCCTTGAGCGGCGGCAGCGTCACCCACTCGAACCCGTCGGGCGCCTGCTCCGCGACCTGCTGGCGCAGGTAGACGCCGGCCGGCAGCAGCGCGAACTTGCCGTCGTAGAAGGCGGGCAGCGGGTCGGCGGTGCCCTGGCCGAGCGCGGCCGGGTCGGCCGACTTGTCCTTGTACAGCTGGTCGTGGATGCGCTGCAGCACCTCACGCTCCTCCGGGCCGACCTTGACCGTGGTCTTGCCGTCGGCGCCGGTCTGGAAGAACGTGCCGCCGAAGTTGAGCGCCATGTTGAGCGACTTGTTGACCGGCGACTTCATCGGCCAGGCCACGCCGTACGTGCCGTCCTTGGTCATCTTCTTGCTCGCCTCGGCGAACTCGTCCCACGTCCAGGGGTTGTCGGAGGTGGGGACGCGCACCTTGGCGGCGTCGAGCAGCTTCTTGTTGGCGATGACGACCTGCGACTCCTGCAGGAACGGCACGCCGTAGATCCCGTCGGCGCTCTTGCCCTTGAACGTCACGGTGTCCCAGGCGGCCTGCGGGATGTCGCTCTTCAGCTCGGCGGGCAGCTTGTCGGTCAGGTCGAGCAGGTAGCCGTCGGAGGCGAAGCCGGACAGCGCCGGGGAGTCGTTGTGGATCACGTCGGGGGCGGTGCCGCCGGCGAACTGGGTGACGAGCTGGTCGTTGGCGTTGTCCCAGGAGCCCTGGACCAACGTCACCTGGAGGTTCGGGTTGGCCTTGTTCCAGGCGTCCACGATCTCCTTGTTGGCGGCGATCGACTCCTTCTGCCAGGCCAGGCTCAGGAACTTGATGGTGACCGGCTTGCCGGGTTCGGCGGCCTTCTCGCCGCCACCGCCGCCGCTGCCGCACGCGGTGGCGAGCACGGCGACGGCCGCCACCGCCAGAGCGGACTTGATTCGCATATGAGCCTCCTAGCCCTTGACGGCGCCGGCCATCAGGCCGGACTTCAGTCGCCGCTGAATGATGGAGAAGAAGATCAGGCTCGGGATCGTCGCCATCAGCGACGCCGCGGCCAGCGGGCCGAGCCTGGCGACCCCTTCGGGTCCGGTGAAGCGCACCAGCGTGAGCGGGAGCGTCATGACCTCGGGGTCCTGCAGGACCACGAGCGCGAACATGAACTCGTTCCAGGACGAGATGAACGCGAACAGCAGGGTGGCCACCACGCCGGGCGCCAGCAGCGGGGCCACCACGCTGACGATCGTGCGCAGCCGGCTCGCGCCGTCGACGGAGGCGGCCTCCTCCAGCTCGGTCGGCACCGCGCGCACGTAGCCCTGCAACATCCACAGCGCGAACGGCAGCGTGAACGTGACGTGCACGACCACCAGGCCGGGCAGCGTGTTCACCAGCTCCAGGTCACGCAGGATCATGAAGAGCGGGATGATGATCAGGATGAACGGGAAGACCTGGCTGACCAGCACCCAGCCGATCGCGATCTTGTTGACCAGGCTGCGGTAGCGGGCCATCGCGTAGGAGGCGGGCAGCGAGATCAGCACCGTGATGACGCTGCTGAACAGCGCCACGACCAGGCTGCGCAGCCCGGCGCCGACCAGGTCCTGCTCGCCGAACGCGTCGGTGAAGTTGGTCAGCGTCGGCTCGCGCGGGATCCACGTCGGGTCGGTCAGCGCCATCTCCTGCGGCGTCTTCAGCGCCGTCGACAGCAGCCACACCAGCGGGAAGGCCAGGAAGACGACGTACGCGACCAGCGCGAGGTACTGTGCGGGGCGCTTCACTTGGCCTCCCTCATCTGCCGCCACAGGTACAGCCCGAGCACCGCGAGCACGACGATCGCCATGGCCAGGCCGAGCATCGAGGCGTATCCGGCCATCCGGTAGCGGAACGCCTCCTCGTAGGCGAACAGCATCGGCAGCCTGGTCTGGCCGCCGGGGCCGCCCTGGGTGAGCACGTAGACCAGGCCGAACTGGTTGATGTTCCACACGAAGTCGAGCGAGGTGATCGCCACGATCACCGGACGGAGCTGGGGCAGCGTGATGTTCCAGAACCGCCGCCAGGAGCCTGCGCCGTCCATCTCGCCTGCCTCGTACAGCTCCTTGGGCACGTTCTGCAGGCCCGCCAGCAGCACCACGGTGGTCTGCGGCATGCCCGTCCAGACGCCGACGACGATGATCGCGGGCAGCGCGAGCGAGAAGTCGGCCAGCCAGTTGATGTCGGTGCCGAGGACGCTGTTGAGAATGCCGGCGTCGGGGTGGTAGACGAGCTTCCACATCAGGCCGATGACCACCGGCGGCATCGCCCACGGCACCACCGCGAGCACCCGGGCCACACTGCGCCCGCGCAGCTTCTCGTTGAGCAGCAGCGCCAGGCCGAGCGCGGCCAGGAACTGCAGCAGCGTCACCGAGACCGACCAGATGGCGCCGATCCTGAACGACGACCAGAAGTCTTCGTCGGTGAGCAGCCTGGTCAGGTTCTCCAGGCCGACGAACTCGGGCTGGTTGTTGCGCGTGTTGCGGGCGTCGGTGAACGCCAGGCCGATGCCGTACAGCAGCGGCCCGACGCTGAACAGCACCACGGGCACCAGCGCGGGCAGCATGAGCAGCCACATCTCGCGCTTCTTCCGCGATCCGCCGCCCCGCCGCGCGCGCGGCTTCGGCGGTGACGGTCTGGTCGCGATCGCCGTCACGATTCGCCCCCTTCCCTATGAGTACGGCCTTCGCCGGCCGTGGACGCCCGTACCACCAGGCGGGGCGGAACAGTGATGAGCCGCGGCTCGCGGTCGCCGTGCTGGAACCGGTCGAGCAGCAGCTCGGCGGCGGCCCTGCCGCGTTCGGCCGAGCCCAGCGAGACGCTGGTCAGCGCCGGCCAGGAGGCGGCGGCCAGGTCCGTGTCGTCCATGCCGACCACGGCCACGTCGTCGGGGACCCGCTTGCCCGCGGCGCGCAGCACGTCCAGCGCGCCGAGCGCGATCAGGTCGTTGGCGCACATGAGCGCGTCGAGGTCGGGCACCCGGGCGAGCAGCTCGGCCACGGCGCGGGCGCCGTCCTTACGGTAGAAGTCGCCGATCTGGACCAGGCTCTCGTCGTACGGCAGCCCGAGCCCGGCCAGCGCCTCGCGGTAGGCGGCGCCTCTGGCCGCGCCGGGCACGGTGTCGAGCGGGCCGTTGACCAGCGCGATGCGCCGCCGGCCGAGCGCGTGCAGGTGGTCGAGCGCCAGCCGGACGCCGGTGCGCGAGTCGGCGCGCACGTTGTCGACCGGGGTGCCGTCGGGCACCGAGCCGATGATCACCACCGGCGCCCTGGCCGCGGACAACGTCCGCAGGTGGGCCTCGGTGACGCGCAGCGGCACCATGATCAACCCGTCGACGTACCGCTCGCCCAGGCTGTGCAGCACGTCGACCTCGTCGGCCACGACCGCGTCGGTGGAGTGCAGCACGAGCCGGTAGCCCGCGGCCTTCAGCACCGGCTGGATCTCCCGCAGCATCGCCAGGTAGGCCGGGTTCCCCACGTCGGCCATGGCGAAGGCCACCTGGTGGGTGCGCCGCGACTTGAGCGAGCGCGCCACGGCGTTGCGCACGTAGCCGAGCTCCTCGGCGGCGGCCATCACCTTGCGCACGGTCTCCTGCCTGGTCGGCAGTCCGTTGAGCACCCGCGAGACGGAGGCGATGGAGACGCCGGCGCGCTCGGCGATCGTGGTGATCGTGGGTCCGTCGGCCAAGGCAGTCCTTCCAGAAACGTAAACGTTTACAGGACCTTGCTGTAAACGTTTACGGCGTTGCGCCACATGAAACCCGCCGGCAACCCACCGGTCAAGTCACGATCCCATAACACCAGGTCAGAGGGGGTGCGGGCAAATGGAAGGACAAGAACCACCCCTCAGCGGGGGTGGTTCTCGGGCGATCAGCGCGTCGCGACGGGCTCAGGGGCGTCCTGGCGGGGCAGGGCGCGGATGCCGGGAGCGCCGGCCAGGGCCACGACGGCCGACAGGACGGTCGGCACGATCAGCGCGATCGGCAGCGACGCCTCCTCCGCGACGAACCCCAGCACCGCAGGCCCCAGCAGCAGCCCGCTGTAGCCGAAGGCCGTCACCATCGACAGCGCCTGCCCCACGGGACCGCCCGCGGCGCCCACCGCGCTGAAGATGACCGGCACGACCGTGGCGAGCCCGATCCCGGCCACCGCCCATCCCGTCCAGGCGATGGCCGGCCGCAGCGGGCCCGCCGCCAGCGGCGCCACCAGCACCAGGACGTAACCCAAGGTGGCGAGCGCGCCGGCGAGCTGGATGGTGCGCACGGAGCCGAACCTGGCCCGGATCGGGTCGCCGAACAGGCGCACGGTGGTCATCGCCACCGAGAAGATCGTGTAGGCCAGCGGCGCGGCGGCCGGCCCGGTCTCCAGGATCCACAGGGCGTGCAGCGCGGCCCAGTCGATGGCCGCGCCCTCGCTCAGGTGCCCGGCGAACGCCGCCAGCCCGAGCACCGCGATCAGCCCCCAGCGCAGCGGGCCGCCCGCCCGCGACGTGCCGCCTTCCGCGGCGGTCTCGGCCGGGGCGGGCAGCAGCAGCCTGGCCGCGGGCACGAACAGGAACGGCACCACCAGCGCCGCCACCACCATCAGCGCCTGCGCGTCCAGCCCCGCCTGCAGGACGGCCGCCGTCAGCCCGCCGCCCGCCGCGCCGCCCAGGCTCCAGGTGCCGTGGAAGGCCGAGATGATCGGCCGCCCGTAGCGGCGTTCCACCTCGACCGAGTGGGCGTTCATGGCCACCTCGCTCACCCCGATCCCCATGCCGAACAGCACCGCCAGCACGGCCAGGGTGACGTAGTCGGGGGCCAGGGCCGGGCCGAGCAGCGCCAGTCCGGACATCGGCCCGCCCGCCCAGCACACCGCCCGGCTCGACCACCGGTCCACCAGCCGTCCGGCGATCAGCATCGACACCAGCGCGCCGCCGGAGATCAGCAGCATGACGCTGCCGAGCTTGGCGGGCCCGAGACCGAGCCGGCCGTCCAGGGACGGCAGCCCGGCGGCCCACAGTCCGAGCAGGAGACCGCTCAGGAAGAAGAAGCCGAACACTCCGATACGGGCACGTTTCGCGTCACGAGGGGTTTTGTTCACGGCTAGAGCATAAGGTGGGACTCGTGGATGGAGCCAGAACCAGCGGCGAACTTCGTGCGCACAATCGCGTACGTCTCCTACGCGCCGTGCACGATTGCGCAGCCACCCGGACGAGGTCGCAACTGACCCGCGACCTGAACCTGGCCAGGGGCACGGCCTCGGTGCTCGTGGCCGAACTGGTGGAGGACGGGCTGCTGCACGAGGAGCCAGCCCCCGAGCACGGGCGCGGCCGGCCCACCCAGATCCCGGGGCCGCACCGCGACGGCCCGGTCGCCCTCGCCGTCGACCTGCGCGAGGACGCCTGGGGGGTGGCGGCGTGCGAGCTGGGCGGGCGCGCCACGCTGCTCAAGATCCGCCGTCACGACGGCACGCCCGAGGGCGCGCTGGGCAGCCTGGGCGCCGAGCTGACCGCGCAGGCGCGGCGCTTCCCCACCCGGGTGATCGGGGTCGGGGTGGCGGTGCCAGGGCCGGTGCGCACCGGCGGGCGGGTGGACGTCGCGCACCTGCGCTGGCGCGCCGTGGACGTGCCCGGCCTGCTGGGCGGCCCGCCGCTCCTGGTCAACGGGCCGATCGTGGGCAACGACACCGCGTTCGCCGCGCTGGCCGAGGCCAGGCGGGGCCGGCTGCGCGACGTACGGGTCGGGCTGCACCTGCACGTGGACTTCGACCTCGGCGGCGTGCTCGTCGTCGACGGACGCCCGCTCGAAGGCGCGAGCGGCATGGGCGCCGAGTTCGGCCACATGCCGCTGACCGGCGGCGACCTGCCCTGCATGTGCGGGGCGGTCGGCTGCTGGGGCATGGAGGTGGGCGCGAACGCCCTGCTGCGCCACGTCGGCCAGGAGTACGGCGGCGGACGGGGCCGCGAGCAGGCCGAGACCGTCCTGGCCGGGGACGCGAAGGCGGTGGCCGCCAACGCCGGCGCGCTCGGCCGGGGCGTGGCCGCGCTGGTCAACGCGCACGACCCGGAGGTGGTGACGCTCTCCGGCT
This sequence comes from Nonomuraea antri, assembly GCF_013283785.1. Classification (GTDB taxonomy): domain Bacteria; phylum Actinomycetota; class Actinomycetes; order Streptosporangiales; family Streptosporangiaceae; genus Nonomuraea; species Nonomuraea antri. The sequence goes on along the minus strand of NZ_JABCPZ010000146.1, from coordinate 10,839 downwards.
TCGGCCAGGACCTGCTGGAACTGGCCGGCGAGGACCTGCTGGCCGCCTGCGAGCGCGGTCTCATGGCCATCAGGCGCGATCATCCGCCTCGGGTGGAGTCGTCCGCGCTCGGCTGGCGCGGGCCGTTGCTGGGGGCGATGGAGTCGGTCTTCGACGCCTTCCTGACCCCGGAGGCGGTGGAACGATGGCGTCTGACCAGGGGCGCGACACGCCCGACGGGAAAAATGTGATGTATTCCACGCAGACCCGGAGGTAACCCCTCCCACCACCACGGACGTGATCATCCAGAAGATCTTGCCGGGACGTCCTTCCAGACCGCACCCATGAAATCGTCCATTGTGACGAAAAATCCGTTATCAAAGGAAAGAAACGCGTGAATCTTGAAATCGCGCTCCGCATGACAGAGGCCGCGCTGAAGCAGGCCGCCCGCGAGGGGGCGCAGGTCTCCGTGGCCGTGGTCGACGCTGGCGGTCATCTGGTGTCTTTCCAGCGTATGGAGGGTGCGGAGATCGCCGGGCCGGTCCTCGCGCCCGGCAAGGCGTACACCTCGGTGGCCCATCGCATGCCCACCGCGGACCTGGCTCCGCTGGTCGCTCCGGGCGGTGAGCTTTTCGGCCTGGCTGGTGACCGATTTGTATGTTTCGGCGGTGGTATCCCGCTCTGGGCGGACTACGGTGAAGGTGAACGCGTGGTCGGCGGCGTAGGGGTCAGTGGAGGCACCGTCGCGCAGGACGTGGCGTGTGCCGAAGCGGCCGCCATGGTGTGGCGGACGCGTTGAGCGGGCGCTTTCCGCAACACGAACCGCTGGTATCCGCCATGATTAGCCACTGCACCACGGGTAACAGAACCCGATCGTCAACTCCCCGAGGAGAGAACCGAGATGGCACTTCCCACTCTCACCCCCGAGCAGCGTCAAGCCGCTCTGGCCAAGGCGGCCGAGGCCCGCGCCGCGCGCACCGCCCTGCTCGCCAAGGTCAAGGCCGGTGAGCTGACCTTCGCGCAGCTGCTCGAGCGCGACGACGACATCGCCAAGAAGATCAAGGTGTCGCAGGCTCTGCGCGCCGTGAAGGGCGTCGGCCCGGCCAAGGCCACCGCGCTGATGGAGGAGGCGGGCGTCGACGAGAAGCGCCGCCTCGGCGGCCTGGGCGCCCAGCAGCGCAAGAAGCTGGTCGACGCGCTCGGCTGATCCCGAGCGGCCAGGTCCGCGCGCAACGGCCGCGCGGACCGGCCAGCGACCCCCGGAGAATCCGGAGGCCAGGAGGGGCCGTCACGGCGGGCCATCCCGGGGGTCGGAGCGAGCACGACGCCGCGCGCCGGGCCCACCCGGACGGCCAGGACCGCCGGCGGTCGTGAGCACCCCCACCAGCCGTCGTGACCGGCGCTAGGAGCGCAGGTAGGCCAGCACGGCCAGCACCCGGCGATGCTGGTCGCTGTCGTCGGCGTAGAGCCCGAGCTTGTTGAAGATGCTGCGGATGTGTTTCTCCACGGCGCCGTCGCTGATCACGAGCTGACGCCCGATGGCCGGGTTCGACTTCCCCTCTGCCATCAACCCCAGCACCTCGCGCTCACGCGGCGTGAGCTGCGCCAGCGGGTCGTCCTTACGCCTGCGCACCATCAACTGGGACACCACCTGGGGATCGAAGACGGTTCCTCCGGCCGCCACCCGTCGCAGCCCTTCGAGGAACTCCTCCACGTCCACGACCCGGTCCTTCAGCAGGTAGCCGACCGCACCGCGGGCGTCGGCGAGCAGGTCGTCGGCGTAGGAGACCTCGACGTACTGCGACAGGATGAGCACCGGCGCGCCCGGCACCCGCCGCCTGGCCTCGACCGCGGCCCTGAGCCCCTCGTCGGTGAACGACGGCGGCATCCGCACGTCGACCACCGCCACGTCGGGCTTGTGCTCGGCGATCGCCTCGACGAGGGAGTCGCCGTCGCCGACGGTCGCCACCACCTCGCAGCCGAACTCCTCGAGCAGCCTGACCAGGCCCTCTCTGATCAGAACCGCGTCATCGGCCACGACTACCCGCACGGAACCTCCGCCATGATCACCGTTGGCCCGCCGTCCGGCGACTGCACGGTCAGCTCCCCGTCGACTGCGCGGAGCCGGTCGGCCAGCCCGGCCAGGCCATGTCCCTTGGCGACGTGTGCGCCGCCCACCCCATCATCCCCGATGGTGAGCATCAGGATGTTCCCGAGGCGGGCCAGCTGGATGCTGCACATGGTGGCGCGGCTGTGTTTGGCCACGTTGGTCAGGGTCTCGGCGACGACGAAGTAGATCGCGTTCTCGACCGCGGCCTGGTAGCGCTCGACGGTCTGCACGTCCAGCTCGACCGGGACGGTGCACCGCCCGGCCAGCGCGGCCAGCGCCGGGGCCAGGCCGCGGTCCGACAGGATGGGCGGCGCGATGCCGCGCGAGAGCGCGCGCAGCTCGTCGAGCGTCTCGCGGGTGGCCGAGATGGCCGAGCTGATCGTGGCCTGGGCGGCCGCGGGGTCCTTCTGGAGCTGCCGCTGCGCCCTCGACAGCTCCATGGCCAGCGAGACCAGGCGCTGCTGCGGCCCGTCGTGGATGTCGCGCTCCAGCTTGCGCAGCGCGTTGGCCTCGGCGGAGACGGCCGCGGCGCGGCCCTCGGCCAGGTCGTCGATGCGTTCCTGCAGCTCGGCGACGCCGGTCAGCAGCGCCCGGCCGAGCCCGGCCCTGATCAGCGCGGCCCCGCGCACGCCGAACGGCATGATCAGCGCGAAGATCGCGCCGAGCGTGAGGTAGAAGACGGTGTTGGTGCCGTAGCCAGTGCCGAGGCCGAGCAGCTCGGGCAGCTCGACGTTGCCGGGGATGCGCGAGGTGATGACGCCGTAGAGCGGATAGGTGAGCCCGGCCAGCGGGACCGCCCAGAACACCACGGTGAGCACGAAGGCGATGATCGCGAACGGCAGGTTCAGGATGCCGTGCAGCAGGTCGAGCCAGGACTGGCCGCTGGTCAGCGGGTTCACCAGCCGGCGGAAGCGGCCCGCGCCCGGAGGGGCCGGCTTGTACCTGGGGCGCACCGGCGGGCGCTTGAGCACGTCGGACAGCCAGCCGCGTTCGGCGTCGGCGAAGCCTCTGGCCGTCATGAGCGTGCCGGCCAGCAGCGGCACCCCGATCCACACGACGGCGGTGCCCAGGCCGGCCGCCAGCCCGGCGATCATCAGGGAGAAGCCGATGACGGCCGTGGGGAAGCCGACGGTGGTGTAACGGGTGTCGAGGAGGACCCGCTTCATCAGGGAGCGCATGGATTCACGGTACGGCTCCGGCGCGGCCAGGGACGACCCGGTGCACCGGTCTCCCGGGGTAGGGCCAGCCCTACCAAGGACGGTGATGCGGGCTCGACTCGAAGAGGGCGGCACGCGGCAATGTGCCGGAGCCGCAGGAACGGGAGCCTTGACGCATACGTTCCAGGCGAATCGAGGCTCCCCCATGACCGTCCTGCTGGACCGCCCGGTCACCCCCACGGCTCCCGCCGCCGCGCCGCCGCGCCGCACCGCGACCCGGGACCCGTTCATCGACCTGCTGCGCGTGGCCGGGATGGCGCTGATCGTCCTGCAGCACTGGACGATCCCGGTGCTCACCTACGACCAGGGCCGTCTGACCACCGGCAACGCGCTGTCGACGCCGGGCGTGTGGGCGGTGACCTGGATCAGCCAGGTGATGCCGCTGGTGTTCTTCGCCGGGGGCGCGGCCAACGCGATCAGCTTCCGCCGCGCCCCGGGCGGCGCGCCGCGCTGGCTGGCGGCCCGGCTGCGGCGGCTGGCCTGGCCGCTGCTGCCGCTGGCGGCGGTGTGGATCCCGCTGCCGCACGTGCTGCTCACGCTCGGGGTGCCCGCGCAGCCGCTGGCGGTGGGCTCGCGACTCACCGGGCAGCTCCTGTGGTTCCTGGCGGTCTACCTGATCGCGGTCACGGCCACGCCGTACGCGCTGCGCCTGCACGAGCGGTTCGGCGTCCGCGTCCCGCTGGCGCTGGGCGCCGCGGCGGTGCTGACGGACGTGGCGCGCTTCTCCACCGGCGTCGACGCGCTCGGCTACCTGAACGTGGTGTTCGTCTGGATGGCGGTGCACCAGCTCGGCTTCTGGTACGCCGAAGGCCGGCTGCGCCTGACCGGGCTGCTGGCGCTGGGCGGGTTCGGCGCGGGGGCGCTGCTGGTGACCTTCGGCCCGTACCCGGGGAGCATGATCGGGCTGCCCGGCGCCGCGGTGTCGAACATGGCGCCGCCCACGCTGGCCATGCTGGCGGTCGGGCTCGGCCAGATCGGCCTGGCCGTGCTGCTGCGCCCGTGGCTGCTGCGGCTGCCCACCGGCCGGCTGCTGGCCTGGGCCGGGCCGCGCATCATGACGGTGTACCTGTGGCACATGCCGGCGCTGTTCGTGGTGACCGGTGTGGTGGTGGTCGGCCTGGGCATCGACACGCCGACGCCGGGCAGCGCGTTCTGGCTGGCCGGGTGGCCGCTCTGGTTCGGGCTGCTGGCGCTGGTCCTGTGGCCGCTGGTGCGGACGTTCGCCAGGTTCGAGAACCCGCCCGCGCTGCCGTACGGCAGGTCGGGGTGGGGTGGCATGCTGGGCGCGGCCGGGCTGGTCGGCGCCGGGGTGCTGACGCTGACCGTGGTCGGGTTCGCGCCCGGCGGCTGGCCGTTCCTGGCCGTGATCGCGCTGATCGGCGGCCTGCTCGCGACCGGGCCGCGCGCCCAGGGGTGAGTGTCGGGAACGCCCGGGGTGAGGTCCAGGCACGCTCGGGTGAGGTCCGGGAAACACGGCTGTCACACGAGAACGGCGAGAATCCGCAGGCATGACGAGCATTCGCCCGCTGACCGAGTCCGACCTGCCCGCCGTGGCCGGGATCTACGCCCACTACGTACGCGAGAGTGTGGCCACCTTCGACGAGACCCCGCCGACCGTCGACGAGTGGCGGTCGAAGGCCGGCGGCATCGCCGCGGCCGGGCTGCCGTTCCTGGTGGCCGAGGCCGGCGGCGCGGTGGCCGGATACGCCTACCTCAGCCAGTACCGGCCCAAGCCCGGCTACCGCCACACCCTCGAGGACTCCATCTACCTGGCGCCCGGCCACACCGGCCGCGGCCTCGGCCGGCTGCTGCTCGGCGAGCTGATCGAGCGGGCCAGGCGCACCGACGGCCGCCAGCTGATCGCGGTGATCGCCGGCACCGACGACACGTCGTCGGTGAAGCTGCACGCCGGGTTCGGGTTCGCCGAAGTCGGCCGGCTGCGCGAAGTGGGCTTCAAGCACGGCCGCTGGATCGACACGATCGTCCTGCAGAGACCCGTGCACTGAGCCGCGCCGGGCGCCCCGGTTCGACTACCGGGCAAACTTCGGCAGGATAGGGAGTGTGAGCCTACTCGTTGACCGCCTGCCGGAAGACATCGACGCCGATCCCGACGCCATCTTCGACGCGTTCGTGTCCTGGAACGCCGAACGGGGGCTCACGCTCTATCCGGCCCAGGAGGAGGCGCTGATCGAGGTCGTCTCCGGCAGCAACCTGATCCTGGCGACCCCGACCGGTTCCGGCAAGTCGCTGGTGGCGGCCGGCGCCCACTTCGCCGCGCTGACCAGGGACGTCCGCACGTTCTACACCGCGCCGATCAAGGCGCTGGTGTCGGAGAAGTTCTTCGACCTGTGCGCGGTCTTCGGCACCGCGAACGTCGGCATGATGACCGGCGACGCGAGCGTCAACCCCGGCGCGCCGATCATCTGCTGCACCGCCGAGATCCTGGCGAACGTGGCGCTGCGCGACGGCGCGAGCGCCGACATCGGCCAGGTCGTCATGGACGAGTTCCACTTCTACGCCGAGCCCGACCGCGGCTGGGCCTGGCAGGTGCCGCTGCTGGAGCTGCCGAACGTGCAGTTCATCCTGATGTCGGCGACGCTGGGCGACGTCTCGATGTTCGAGCGCGACCTGACCCGGCGCACCGGCCGGCCGACCTCGGTGGTCAAGCACGCCGAGCGTCCGGTGCCGCTGGTCTACTCGTACCGGATGACGCCGCTGCACGAGACGCTGGAGGAGATGCTCAGCACCGGGCAGGCGCCGGTCTACGTGGTGCACTTCACGCAGGCCGCCGCGATGGAGCGGGCGCAGTCGCTGATGTCGATCAACATGGCGACCAAGGCCGAGAAGGAGGCCATCGCCGCGATGATCGGCGGCTTCCGCTTCACCACCCGGTTCGGCCGGGCGCTGTCGCGGCTGGTGCGCCACGGCATCGGCGTGCACCACGCGGGCATGCTGCCGAAATACCGGCGGCTGGTCGAGCGGCTGGCCCAGGCCGGGCTGCTGAAGGTCATCTGCGGCACCGACACGCTCGGCGTCGGCGTGAACGTCCCGATCCGCACCGTGTTGTTCACCGCTCTGTCGAAGTACGACGGCAACAAGGTGCGCCGCCTGCGCGCCCGCGAGTTCCACCAGATCGCCGGGCGGGCCGGCCGGGCCGGCTTCGACACGATCGGCTACGTCGCCTGCCAGGCCCCCGAGCACGACATCGAGAACGCCAAGGCGCTCGCCAAGATCGGCGACGACCCGAAGCGGCGGCGCGGCTACGCGCGCAAGAAGCCGCCGGAGGGGTTCGTCGGCTGGAGCGCGGACACCTTCGAGAAGCTGCAGCAGGCCGAGCCCGAGCCGCTGAACTCCCGGTTCAAGGTCAGCAACGCGATGCTGCTGGCCGTGATCAACCGTCCGGGCGACTGCTTCCAGGCGATGAAGCACCTGCTGACCGACAACCACGAAGATCGCAAGTGGCAGCGGCGGCACATCAGCCAGGCCATCGCCATCTACCGCTCGCTGCTGGCCGGCGGCATCGTGGAGCAGTTCGCCGAGCCCGACGAGCAGGGCCGCAGGGCCAGGCTGACCATCGAGCTGCAGGAGGACTTCGCGCTCAACCAGGCGCTGTCCACGTTCGCGCTGGCCGCCTTCGACCTGCTCGACCGCGAGTCGCCCGGCTACGCGCTCGACATGGTCTCGATCGTCGAGTCGATTCTCGACGACCCGCGCCAGATCCTGTCGGCCCAGCTCAAGAAGGCCAGGGGCGAGGCCGTCGCGGAGATGAAGGCCGACGGCATCGAGTACGAGGAGCGCATGGAGGCGCTGGCCGAGGTCATGTACCCGATGCCGCTGGCCGACCTGCTGCTCGGCGCGTACGAGACGTACCAGCGCGGCCACCCGTGGGTCGGCGACTACACCGTCAGCCCGAAGTCCGTGGTGCGTGACATGTACGAGCGGGCGATGACCTTCAGCGAGTACATCCAGGTCTACGAGCTGGCCCGCTCCGAGGGCACGGTGCTGCGCTACCTGGCCGACGCCTACCGCACGCTCTCGCGCACGGTGCCCGAGCACCTCAAGACCGACGACCTGATCGACCTGATCGAGTGGCTGGGCGAGCTGGTCAGGCAGGTCGACTCCTCGCTAATCGACGAGTGGGAGAAGCTCACCAACCCGGCCGAGGCGCTGGAGCGGGCCGAGTCGCTGGAGACCAAGGTCCGGCCGGTCACCGCCAACACGCGGGCGTTCCGGGTCCTGGTGCGCAACGCGATGTTCCGGCTGGTCGAGCTGTGCGCCATCGAGAAGGAGGACGAGCTGGAGGAGCTCGCCCCCGACGTCGACTGGGGCGCGGCGCTCGACGCGTACTACGACGAGCACGAGGAGATCTTCACCGACGCCGACGCGCGCGGGCCCGCGCTGCTGCGGATCGAGGAGGAGAGCGGGCTGTGGAAGGTACGCCAGACGATCAAGGATCCGGCCGGTGACGGCGACTGGGGCATCGACGCCCAGGTGGATCTGGCCGCCTCCGACGAGGAGGGCCGCGCGGTCCTGCACGTGATCGGGCTGAACCGGCTCTGACCCGATCGGCTCATATGTAAGCCGTGTGCCGGAACGGACTGGCAAGGGCGTCCCGGCACACGTCTGTTCTCCTAGTTTCGGGTCGCGAGCTTCAGCATCACGTCATGACAATGTCTCAAGATCGGGACATTCGCCGACAAAGAGCCCGAGTGTCGAGGTCTCGGGGGATGGCAGGGTCGCGGGCCCGGGGCTCAGTCGCACGCGGCGATGTCGCAGATCTTGGCGAGCATGCGCTTGGCGTCGCCGGTCTGCTGCTTGAAGTCGGCCTTGGCCGGCTTGCCCCACTCCCCCGCCTGGCTGTAGAGGATCAGCGCGTTGGCGCGGCGGGCCACGATCGCCCGCTCGCCGCCGATGGCGGGCTTGGCGCCCTGGTGGGTCTGCCCGATGACCATCAGCCCGTCGTCGCCCAGCAGGGCCTTGGCGCCCTTGAACCGGTATCCCTTGGTGCCGCACGCGCGCAGCGCGGCCCGCAGGTCGCTCATGGCGGCGGCGGCCGCGCCTTCTGAGGAGTACAGGATGACCTGCTCGTACTTGGCGAAGTCGGGCACCGCGGTGTAGGTGATCGTCTTGGCCGCGGTGCGTCCCCGTGCGCCGAGCGCGGCCTTGTCGCACGGGTTCACCACCAGTTTGGCGCTCTTCCTGGCGCTGACCGTCCAGGTGGTCTCGGGGTTGTCGTCCTTCTTGGCGGCGTCCTTCTCGTACAGCAGGAAATTGCCCGGAATCGCGAGGGCGGCGGCTAACAACAACGCTGAAATCATGTGGAGCATGGTAGAGGTGAGCGACGAAGAGATCAGGCGCGTGCTCGGGCTGCTCGCCCAGGACGACACCCTGCGCGCCTTCGCCGGCCTGGTGCTCGGCGCCGGCGAGGAACCGTCCCCCCAGGCGCTGGCCCGGCTGGCCCGCGGCGGGCTCGCCGAGCGGTCCGCCGGCCGCTGGCGCGCCCGGCCGGAACGCTTCCGCGAACTGCTGCGCGCGCGTTCGGCCGAGCCGCTCAGCGAGGAGGAGCGCATCCTGCGCACGTTCATCGTGGACGGGCGGCTGACGACCATGCTGATGAAGCGCGACAAGCGGCTGGTGGTGCTCCGGTACATCTCGCGGGTGTTCGAGCCGGGCGTCCGCTATCCGGAGAAGGAGGTGAACGTGGCGTTGCGGGCCTTCCACGACGACTACGCGGCGCTGCGGCGGTATCTGGTGGACGAGATGCTGCTGAGCAGAGAGGGCAACGTGTACTGGCGCAGCGGCGGCCCCGTGGAGGTGTGAGCGGAGGTGTGATGGGTCAGGCGCCGCGCAGGCGGGTGCGGTAGTCGCGGGGCGGCAGGCCGTAGTGCTTCTTGAAGGCGCGGCTGAAGTGGAACGGGCTGACGAAGCCCGAGGCGGCGGCGACGTGCGCGATGTCCATGTCCGTCACCTCCAGCAGGCCGGCGGCGTGGCGGACCCGGGCGTCGCGCACGGCCTGCATCGGCGTCTGGCCGGTCTCGGCGGTGAACAGGTGGGCCAGGCGCGACGGCGACAGCGCCGCGGCCCTGGCCAGCGAGGCGACCGAGTGCGGGGCGCCGGGCTGGGCGGCGATGAGGGCGAGCACCCGGCCGATCCGCTCGTCGCCGCCGTCCTCGCCGTCGCGTCTGGCCGAGGCGGTGGCCAGGATGAGCACCTCCTCCACCGCGCCGAGCACCAGCTCGCGGGCCGGCGCCGTCACCGCGACGGCCGGCGCGTCCGGCGCGCCCGGCGGCGGCCCCGCCACGCCGGGCAGCCAGCTCGCGTCGCTCAGCGCGCGGCGGAAGGCCAGGTCGACCCGGTCGTGCAGGGACTCGGGCACCCCGCCGACCAGGTGGCAGCCGGGGGCGAGCGCGTACGCGCCGAGCCAGGCAAGCCAGGGCGGACGCGGCTGGAAGTGCACCCACCAGAACCGCCACCGCTCGGCGGCCACCCGGTAGTGCTGCGGCATGCCGGACTTCAGCACCACCAGGTCGCCCGGCTTCGTGGTCAGCGACACCCCCGCCTGCTCGACGAGCCCGCCGCCCGCCTGGGTCCACAGCAGCAGCCAGCTGGACGCGCCCGTACGACGCCGGGTGACGTAGCCGGGCGTCTTGTCGTAGTGGCCCACGATGGTCAGCTCGGTAGCAGGAATGGTCAGGTTCTCAGCGGTCACAGGCATACCGTTCCAACGGGCCGCTGCCTAGCGTGATGGGCATGAGGCCGAACGACTTCCACGATCAGGGGTACGTGCTGGTGCCCGGGCTGCTGGCGCCCGAGGAGGTGGCGGAGCTGCGCGCGGAGTTCATGGCGCTGCACGCCGCGGGCCCGATACCGGGTCATTTCGCGCCGCGGCCGCAGGAACCCGGCGAGCCGTACGACATCCTGCGCGAGTATCCCCGCATCATGCACCCCCATCAGGTGAACGACGTGGCGCTGCGCTACCTGCTCGACGCCAGGTTCGCCGCGATACTGCGCGACATACTAGAGGAGGAGCCGATAGCAGCCCAGAGCATGTTCTACTTCAAGCCGCCGGGCGCGCGCGGTCAGGCGTTGCACCAGGACAACTTCTACCTGCGGGTCGAGCCGGGCACCTGCGTGGCGGCCTGGGTGGCGCTCGACCGGGTCGACCGGGCCAACGGCGGCCTGGAGGTGGTGCCCGGCACACACCTGATGGACCTGTTCTGCCCGGAGGAGGCGGATCTGGACAGCTCGTTCACCCGCGAGTACGTCCCGCCGCCGCCGGGGCTGGAGCGGGTGCCGGTCGACATGGAGCCGGGTGACGTGCTCTTCTTCAACGGCAGCCTGGTGCACGGTTCTGAGCCGAACACCACGTCCGACCGGTTCAGGCGCAGCTTCATCTGCCACTACGTGGGCCGGTCCGCGGAGCGGATCTCCACGTACTACCAGACGCTGACCATGTCGGGCGAGCGGGTGGAGCTGGCGCCGGCCACCGGCGGCGGCCCCTGCGGCACCGAGGCCACCCCCGCCGGCCCGCAC
>NZ_JABCPZ010000145.1 GCF_013283785.1 Nonomuraea antri | reverse complement strand
GTCTCGGGTCGCGGGGTCTCGGGGTTCTCCGCCGGTCGCGGGCCCTCGGGGGTCTCCGCCGGGCTCGGGGTCTCCGGTGAGGTGGGCAGGTCGGGGTGCGACGGCTGCCCGCCCGGCCTGGGCTCGTGCGTGGGCGGCACGTCCGGCTTGGGCACCACGGGCGGCGCCGGTGCGATCGGCTCCTCGCCGCCCGGCGGGCCGAATTCAGGCCGATCCGACCCGGGCGGGCGCTCGGCGGGCTCGTCCGTGCCCTCGCCCGGCCTGGTCGTGCCCTCGCCCCACCATTCGGGCGTGTGCTGCGGCGGCGCCTTCTTCGGCGCGCCGTCCTCCTCGCGCGTCTCACGGGCGTCACGCGGGCGGGGCTCGTTCGGGTCCTCAGGTGTGGTCACGTCTGCGTCTCCCGAGGGTCTGCATTCCGGATACTTCACCCTTTCGCGTAAGACGACGTTGAAACCACGCGACACGGTAAGAGGGCGCTCATCCTTGGGTCACCATGCCCCAAAGCCGTCCATGTGACGTCACTCCCGACCCGGGTGTGCGAGCACGGAGGCCGTCAACCTAGACTGAGGCATGTGCTGAAGGGCGACGGCCGGCTCGGCCATGACCTGGACCCCCACGACCGCGCACCTAAAGACGCCTGTGGCGTCTTCGGCGTATGGGCGCCAGGCGAGGAAGTTTCCAAACTCACCTACTACGGGCTGTACGCGTTGCAGCACCGCGGCCAGGAGTCCGCGGGCATCGCGGTCAGCGAGGGCAGCCGCATCCTCGTCTACAAGGACATGGGGCTGGTCGCCCAGGTCTTCGACGAGTCCGTGCTCGGCACCCTGCGCGGCCACCTGGCCGTCGGGCACTGCCGCTACTCCACGACCGGATCCAGCGTGTGGGAGAACGCTCAGCCCACGCTGAGCTCCACCGAGGTGGGCGGTCTGGCGCTGGCGCACAACGGCAACCTGATCAACACCCCCGAGCTGGCCCAGCGCCTGGCTCCCGGCTCCACCAGGGCCACCACCGACACCGAGGTCCTGACCACGCTGCTCGCGCAGGATCGCACCCGCTCCATCGAAGACTCGGCCGCCGAGCTGCTGCCGCAGGTCAAGGGCGCGTACTCGCTGGTGTTCATGGACGAGAAGACCCTCTACGCGGCCCGCGACCCGCAGGGCATCCGCCCGCTGGTGCTCGGCCGCCTGGAGCGCGGCTGGGTGGTCGCCTCCGAGACGGCCGCGCTCGACATCGTCGGCGCCACGTTCGTGCGCGAGATCGAGCCGGGCGAGATGCTCACCATCGACGAGCGCGGCGTGCGTTCGCGCCGCTTCGCGCTGGCCGAGCCCAAGGGCTGCCTGTTCGAGTACGTCTACCTGGCCCGCCCCGACACCACGATCGCCGGGCGTGGCGTCCAGGTGACCCGCGTCGAGGTCGGCCGCGTGCTGGCCCGCGAGCACCCGGTCGAGGCCGACCTGGTCATCCCCACGCCCGAGTCGGGCACCCCGGCCGCCGTCGGATACGCCCAGGAGAGCGGCATCCCGTACGGCCAGGGCCTGGTCAAGAACTCCTACGTGGGCCGGACCTTCATCCAGCCGTCCCAGACCATCCGCCAGCTCGGCATCAGGCTGAAGCTCAACCCGCTGCGCGAGGTCGTCGAGGGCAAGCGCCTGGTCGTGGTCGACGACTCGATCGTGCGCGGCAACACCCAGCGCGCGATCGTGCGGATGTTGCGCGAGGCCGGGGCCCGCGAGGTGCACGTGCGCATCTCCTCGCCGCCGGTGGCCTGGCCCTGCTTCTACGGCATCGACTTCGCCACCAGGGCCGAGCTGATCGCCGGCTCGCTGACGGTGGAGGAGATCCGGGCCTCGCTCGGCGCCGACTCGCTCGGCTACATCTCGCTCGAAGGGCTCACCAAGGCCACCACGATCCCGGCCGAGCGGCTCTGCCGGGCGTGTTTCACGGGCGAGTACCCGATCGAGATCGACCAGGACAACGTGGGCAAGTTCGTATTGGAGAGCAAGGCGTGAGTTCGTACGAGGCGGCCGGGGTCGACATCGAGGCCGGTGAGCGTGCCGTCGCGCTGATGAAGGACAAGGTGGCGCGGGCGCGCAGGCCCGAGGTGGTCGACGACGCCAGCGGCTTCGCCGGCCTGTTCGACGCCTCCGCGCTGCTGCGCTACCGGCGTCCGCTGCTGGCCAGCTCGACCGACGGCGTCGGCACCAAGGTCATGATCGCTCAGCAGTACGGCAAGCACGACACGATCGGCATCGACCTGGTCGGCATGGTCCTCGACGACCTGGTCGTGTGCGGCGCCGAGCCGCTGTTCATGACCGACTACATCGCCTGCGGCAAGGTGCTGCCCGAGCGCATCGCCGAGATCGTCGGCGGCGTCGCGGAGGGCTGCCGCCTGGCCGGGGCCGCGCTGGTGGGCGGCGAGACGGCCGAGCACCCCGGCGCGATGGGCCCCGACGAGTACGACCTGGCGGGCGCGGGCACCGGCGTGGTCGAGGCCGAGGCCATGCTGGGCGCGGACCGGGTGCGCGCGGGCGACGCGGTGCTCGGGCTGGCCTCGTCCGGCGTGCACTCCAACGGCTACTCGCTGGTGCGCCACGTGCTGCGCGGCGCCGGGCTCTCGCTCGACGCCGAACTGCCCGAGCTGGGCCGGCCGCTGGGTGAGGAACTGCTGGAGCCCACCCGTATCTACTCGCTCGACTGCCTGGCGCTGGCCAGGTCGGTCGAGGTGCACGCGTACGCGCACATCACCGGCGGCGGCATCGCGGGCAACGTGTCCCGCTCGCTGCCCGGCCACCTCGACGCGCTGCTCGACCGCTCCTCCTGGACGCCCCAGCCGATCTTCGAGGTGCTGGCCGGGCACGGCGGCATCGCCCAGCCTGACCTGGACAAGACGTTCAACCTGGGCGTGGGCATGGTCGCGATCGTCCCCGCAGACGCGGCCGACGCCTCGATCAGGCTGCTCGGCGAGCGCGGGCTCGACTCCTGGGTGATGGGCGAGGTCGTGCCGGGATCGGGTCAGGCCCGCTACCGCTGACACCGGGCCAGGGGTGGTGCTCACTGCAGCCGGACGGCGCCACCCCTGAGCACACGGCATGGCTGAACGGACCCGCGGCCGCGGGTCCATGCGCGGAAGACGCCCGGCCACGCGTGCGCCCAGGCCCGATCGCCAACGGCCGACCGGGCCCGAGCGTGACGAAAGCCCCACGGTTGCCCGTGGGGCCCGACGAGTGTGGGCGAGAGTCCGGCGGCGCCGAACTCTCGGCCACGTCAACCAGAAGGACGGCTAGCGGCGACCGGACGTACGGTGATCATCGTCGTCGTCTCCGGCACCGTAGTCATCGGCGTAATCGGCATAGCGATCCGCCAGCTCATCGTTGAGGTCGTCGGCGTCGTCATTGCGGCTGGGGTCTCCGACCCCGAGTTCGTCGCGAAGACGGTCAAGATCCGTGCCACCGCTGTTGTACTTCAGCTGGCGAGCAACCTTGACCTGCTTGGCCTTTGCTCGGCCGCGCCCCATTGGCTCGACCCCCTCGTGTGGGGTCGTCCCCGACCCCTCGTCGCTAACGCACCACACACTGACGCCGCCTGACTTCGGGCGTCAGCCTATCGTTCGCCTATTACCGTACCTGTTTTGTGCCCAGCTCGGTACGTCGTATGGGCGTGGGGCGTCAGTGGCCCAGCCAAATGGCCCTAATACGCCCGACTTCCGACATTCTGCGCTCGGCTAGCCTATCGGCTGCGACGGCCGGAGGTACGCCTTCGTCCGCGGCGATCCCGAAGATCTTCAGAGTCGTGTCGTAGATCTGGGCCGCCTTGGACCTGGCTCTTTCCATGTTGAACCCGTCGATCTCGTCGGCGACCTGGATGACGCCGCCGGAGTTCACCACGTAGTCGGGCGCGTAGAGGATGTTGCGCTCGGCGAGTTGCTTCTCCACCCCGGGGTGGGCGAGCTGGTTGTTCGCCGCGCCGCAGACGATCTTCGCCTTCAGCGCGGGCACCGAGTCGTCGTCGAGCGCCCCGCCCAGTGCGCAGGGGGCGAAGACGTCGATGTCGGCTGATTTCAGTGCCTGGGCGTCGGCGACCACGTCCACCTCGGGGTGCCTGGTACGCACCCGTTCGACGGCCTTGGCGTTGACGTCGCAGATCACCACCTCGGCGCCGTCCTCGCGGAGCAGGTCGACCAGGCGGTGGCCGACCTTGCCGACGCCTTCGACGCCGACCCGCCTGCCGTGCAGCGACGGGGTGCCGTACACGCGCTCGGCCGAGGCGCGCATGCCCTGGAAGACGCCGAACGCGGTGAGGATGGAGGAATCCCCGGCGCCGCCGTGGGCGAGAGTGCGGCCCGTCACGAAGCGTGACTCGCGGGCCACGATGTCCATGTCCTCGCTGTAGGTGCCCACGTCGCAGGCGGTGATGTAGCGGCCGCCGAGCGACTGCACGAACCTGCCGTAGGCCCGCAGCAGGGCCTCGTTCTTGTCCTGCGCGGGATCGCCGATGATGACGGCCTTGCCGCCACCCAGGTCGAGGCCGGCCAGCGCATTCTTGTACGCCATGCCCTTGGCGAGGTTGAGCACGTCGGCCAGGGCCGCCTGCTCGCTCTCGTACGGGTAGAACCGAGTGCCACCCAGCGCCGGCCCGAGCGCCGTATTGTGGATGGCGATGATGGCTCGCAGGCCGCTCTGCTCGTCGGCGCAGAACACGACCTGCTCATGGACGTCCTTGTGAGACGAACTGAAGACGTCGGTCACGGTAGTGACTCCCTGTCCCGGTCCGCCGCCCCTTCGCGGCGGAGATCACTCCCAGAGTAGTGAGCCACAACGGTGCATGCAGGTTGTCTTCGTGACACGATGCCTCCGTGCTGCCGTATGCCGCCTACCTCCGCGTCTATGAGCCACTGACCGCGTTCCCCGAGTCCGAGCGCAAAGTGTGGGCCGAATATGCCGACTCGCGCGACCGTCCACGACGGGCCACCGCGCTGAACGCCGAGCACGGCGAGTCGGTCATGCGCCTGCTCGGCACTCCACCGCACCCGGTCCCCGCCCAGGAGAGCCCCAACGCCTATCTGCGGCGCGTGGAGGACCGGCTGTACGTCTGCCCCTGGCAGAGCCGGTTGCGCTCGTGGCTGGCGTTCTCACGGCTGCGTGGCGCCACACCGGTGAAACTCATGGATCTCCTCGTGCCCAAGACCATCGCGGAGCAGACCGCCGACGACTTCGACAAGTTCAAGCGTTCCGCCGGTTCCTCCGGCCTGCGCACGCACATTCGCACCACGGCGTGGCACGTCCCGCCTTCGTGGTTCGTGCCGTTTGATGGGAACGAGCGCTGGCTGGTGCTCGGCTCAGCCACTCCAGGACAGGACGTGACCACCACGACCGGACGCAACCTCATCTACGTCACCTCCATGGCCCAGGCCAGGAGGCGGGCGGCCCGCGCGCTGCAGGTGCTGCGCAGGCATCTGGGCGAGGAGGTGTCGGCCGACTTCGACGTCGAGGACGTGGCCAGGTGGCTGGAGGAGTTCCACCCGCACTCGCTGGTCGAGCTCGACTACGGCGGTCTGGTGCACCTCATGGACGACGACGCGCTGCAGGCCGACCAGTCGGTCGCGGAGCTCGCGGCGGCTCTCACGGGCCTGGACACGGGTCAAGAAGAACTTGCCTACGCCATGTACCAGAGGGTCATCCTTCGCTGGAAGTCAATGCAACTTCTGGAATCTGCCAACTGAGCCCCATAACAACCGTCTGACCTGCATGAGTAGGTCACGTCTCGCGGCGGCTCTCTTCTGCGAACTGAGTAGTTTGCCGTTTTCACTGCGATACCACGAACCGTGTCGCTAGAATCACCGAGCGTGACATCGCCATGGGGGCGGGCAGTTGGGTCAAAGAAGGGCTCGCCAATCGCTCTGCGTGGCGGTATGGTCACATCGGGTGATGCCGCATATGGCTCAGAAAAGCCGCACGCTCTGCGCCATAGGGGGACATCCGTGACACGCGCAAAGGCAGTCACAGGATCGCTAAGCCGGTCCACACGGAGGAGAGGCCGCACAAATGTCAGCTCGTACACCCGAGGCCGAGCCGCTGCTCACGCCCGCTGAGGTCGCGACCATGTTCAGGGTCGACCCCAAGACCGTTACCCGGTGGGCCAAGGCGGGCAAGTTGACGTCGATTCGTACCCTCGGCGGACACCGGCGTTACCGGGAGACCGAGGTTCGCGCACTGCTCGCGGGGATTCCGCAGCAGCGCTCGGAGTAGCCGCGAGGGCGTCGTCACGTACCTCAGGGGGGTAGAACGGTGGGCCAGGCTGGGGCAGCCCGGTCCACCCGACGTGACGGCCAGGACGCACGGGAAGCTGGCGCCGCCCGCCCGGCGCCATCCTCCCCCACAGGATCCACGACTCAGTCGAGCTGTTCCCTGATCAGCAGCTCCAGCAGTTCGCTGACGTCGCCGTCGTAGTTCGCGGCCACGCCGAGCAACGCGACCATGTGGTCGACCAGCATCTTCTCGAGCACCGGACGTTCGACGTCGCGATGTTCGAGCCAGTCGAGGCCCGCGGTCTCGACCGAGGCGATCCACGAACGCAGCGTCGTGCGCAGCACCGGGCTCGGTTCCTCGACCCGCATCTGCTTCTGGATGAGGAGGAACAGCCGCCGGCGCACGCCGTCGACGATCTCGCCCACCTCGCCCGCCCGGTTGGCGGGCCCGCCGCGCAGCAGCGCCGCGAAACCGGCCGCGTGTTCCTCGACGAAGTCGAAGTAGCGCTTGAGCCCCGCGGCCAGCTCGTCCAGCGGCCTGCCGCCCTCCTGCGGGCGCAGCCGCGACTCGAGCTGCTCGGCCGCGCTCCTGAGCGCCGCCACGTAGAGCTCCTGCTTGCCGCCGAAGTAGTGGTAGACCAGCGCCCGCGAGGCACCTGCGGCGGAGGCCACGTCGTCGATCGAGACGTCTTCCGCGTCGCGGGTGCTGAACAGTTCCAGAGCCGCCGCCATGAGCTCTTCACGCCTGCGGTCCACGCTGAGTCTGCGGCGAGCCGGCCGTGCCGTGTCGGCTGACTTCCCGGGTGTCACACCTGCACAGTATCCGACGCCCTGCCCAATAGCGGCCGTGTGGCGAATCGGTCAATATCAGGCTTCCCTTACCCGAAGCCGTACCCTGCGGCGAACTCGATCGTTTGGTGAGACAGGTGCCCATATCCGCATCGCGGGGGAGACACATGTCAGGACCGCCCGTCAATACTTCAACCATCACCGAGCTCCGAGAGGTAGAAGCGCTGCCTCGGCCCAGACCGACCATCCGCAACGTCGCCGAACGAGCCGGCGTCTCGAAATCGCTGGTCTCACTCGTTCTGCGCGGCTCCCCGCACGTGAGCGAGCACCGGCGGCAGGCCGTCCTGCAGGCGGCCCGTGAACTGGGCTACCGCCCCAACGCGGTGGCCCGCAGCCTCGTCGAAGGCCGCACCCACCTGGTGGGCGCGCTCGTGGCCGATCTGCACAATCCGTTCTACGCGGAGTTCCTCGACGGACTGCAGGAGAGCCTGCACGGCGACGGCCTGCGCATGCTGATCGGGAACAGCCAGTGGGACCCGGCGTTCGAGGACGAGGCCGTCGAGGCCTTCCTCGAACTCAGGGTCGACGGGCTGGTCCTGTTAGGCATCGGGCCGACCAGCGAGACGCTGGTCGAGGCGACCGCCTACACGCCGACCGTCGTCGTCGGGGAACGTGACATCGAGCTCGACGGAGTCGACATCGTCGTCGACGACGACCAGCTCGGCGCCCGGCTGGCCATCGACCACCTGGTCGAGCTGGGCCACAAGCGCATCGCGCACATCGAGGGAGCCCGGCCGTCGCGCTGCGAGGGCTACCTGGTGGCCATGCGCAGACATTCACTGGCTCCGTACATCATGGTCGAGGCCGCGGACTCGACCGAGGAGGGCGGCAGAGAGGCCGCGCTCGCGTTGCTGACCCGCGAACCCAGGCCTACGGCGATCTTCGCCGCCAATGACGTGGTAGCGCTCGGCGTGCTGTCAGCCGCGAGCGAGCTGGGCCTGCGTGTGCCGGACGACCTGTCCGTGGTGGGGTACGACAACATCCACCTGTCGGCTTCCCGCCACATCTCGCTCACTTCGGTGGACCAGGCTCGCCGGTCCATGGGCCGCACCGCCGCGGCGCTGCTGAGCGACAGGATCGGCGACCCCGCCAAGGTCTCACGACTGCGCGAGGTCCGTCCGGAGCTGATCGTACGCCGGAGCACGGGTCCCGCCTAAGAGCAGCCCAAACCTGGGTCAAGCCGTACGGCGACGCGCCCGGGCGGCGGTTTACTCGTCAGGGTCATGCTAATTGTGGCCGAATTCGGTTCGGTCACGATCTGATCCGGGGGGACAGCCATGCGTGATCCGGAACTGGTGTCCTGCGCCCAGCGCGCGGCGGCCGAGCTCGAACGCGCCTGGGCGCACTGGCGCGCGGGCCGGGGGCGGGGCACCGACGTCGGGGCCGAATCGGTGGCGAGCTACGTCGCCCACTCCCTCGACCATCCGTGGGGCAGGCCCCGCGTCGTCCTCGGCCTGGACGCCGAGGACGCGCGGGAGCTGGCCGCGCTGCTCCAGCGTCAGGAGATCGGCGAGCACGTCTGGTGAGGCTCTTCCGAGTGAGGCACGCCTCAGCGAGGCGGACCGCGGGGTCCCGGCGCGCGCCTTGACGTAAGTTGGTGGCCATGCGTGCTCTCTCGGCCTCCGTACTCGCCGTCTGCGGCCTGATCGCCTCCGCGTGCGGCGGCGCCGGCACCGGCCTCGGCTCAAGCCCCGGCTCCGGCGACGCCCCGGCGGGTCAGGCCGCGACGACGAGCAGCGCTCCGGCGCCGGTCGCCGCACCGCCGAAGGCGAAACCGCTCGAAGGCAAGGTCATCGTCATCGACCCGGGGCACAACGGGGGCAACTTCCGCAACCCGAAGGCCATCAACCGGCAGGTCGACGTCCTGACCCAGAAGAAGGCCTGCGACACGACCGGCACGCAGACCGCCAACGGCTATCCCGAGGCGGCCTTCACCTGGGACGTCTCGAACCGGATGGTCAAGATCCTGCGCAGCCGGGGCGCCACGGTCGAGCTGACCAGGAAGACCAACGACGGCGTCGGCCCGTGCATCACCGAGCGCGCCGCGATCGGCAACAAGGCCAAGGCCGACGCCGCCATCTCGGTGCACGCCGACGGCTCGGCCCCGGCCAACCACGGCTTCCACGTGATCATCCCGAAGAAGATCAACGGGCCGGTCGACCCGGTGGTGGGCGAGTCGAACAAGCTCGGGCTGTCCGTGCGGGCCGCGTTCGCCAAGGGCACCGGGCTGCCGTACTCGACGTACATCGGCAGCAAGGCCCTCAGCTACCGCAACGACCTGGGCGGGCTCAACCTCTCCACGGTCCCGAAGATCTTCATCGAGTGCGGCAACATGAAGAACGCCGGTGAGGCGGCCAAGTTCCAGGACCCGCGGTTCCGCCAGAAGATCGCAGTGGCGTTGGCGAACGGATTGCAGCACTATCTCAAAGCATGATTCCTCGCCCAGAGTTGCTCAATGACCTCTCCGGCTCCTACGAATTGTCCACCGGTGCGGTGGTTTCCGGCCCCGCCGAGCTCGTCGACGCGGTACGCCTCGCGCTGGCCCCGCTCGACCTGCGTCCAGGTGACTCCGGTGACATCGACATCAGGCAGGACCCCGGGCTCGGCCCGGAGGCGTACCGGCTGACCGTGGGGTCGCGGGGCATCGAGATCACCGCCGGCGGGCGCGCCGGGGCGTTCTACGCGGCCCAGTCGTTGCACCAGTTGCTGCCCGACGCCTCCTACCGGTTTTCCACCCGCGCGTCTTGGCTCGTCCCTGGCGTGCGGATCGAGGACGCGCCCCGTTTCTCCTGGCGTGGCCTGCACCTGGACGTGGCCCGGCATTTCTCCACCAAGCGTGAGGTGCTGCGGCTGATCGACCTGATGGCGATGCACAAGATGAACCGGTTGCATCTGCATCTGGTCGACGACCAGGGCTGGCGGGTGGAGAGCAAGGCGTACCCGCTGCTGCACGAGGTCTCCTCGCACCGGCCGCGGACGGCGACCAACTACTACAAGGAGCCGGAGAGCTACGACGACATCCCGCACGGCGGCTACTACACGCTCGACGACCTGGCCGAGATCGGCGCCTACGCCCGCGCCAGGTGCGTCACCGTGGTGCCGGAGATCGACGTGCCGGGGCACGCCTCGGCGATCCTGGCCGCCTACCCGGCCTTCGGCGCCACCGGCGAGCGCTACGACGTGCTCGACAGGTGGGGCATCTCCCCCGCGATCCTGTCGCCGCTGCCGCCCACGATCGAGTTCCTGACCACGATCTTCGACGAGCTGATCGGCGCGCTCGGCGAGACGCCGTTCGTGCACATCGGCGGCGACGAGGTGGTGCTCGACCACTGGAACGAGGCCGCGGAGATCATCGCCTTCCGCGACTCGCTGGGCCTGTCCAGCGCGTCCGAGCTGCAGGCGTGGTTCCTGCGCCGGCTCGCCGACGCGCTGGCCGAGCGCGGGGCGCGGGCGGTCGTGTGGGACGAGGCGTTCGTCGCCGGCGGGCTGCGCGAGGACACCGTGGTGATGCCGTGGCGCGGCATGGGCGTCGGCCGCCGGGCCGCGGCGGCCGGGCACGACGTGGTGGCCACGCCGGTGTTCCCGCTCTACTTCGACTACGCCGAGGCGTCCTCGGCGGACGAGCCGATGGCCATCGGCGACGCGACCAGCGTCTCCGACGTGGCCGCGTTCAGCCCGGCCCCGGCCGAGTGGAGCGAGGCGGAGCGGGCCCGCGTGGCCGGCGTGCAGGCGCAGCTGTGGACCGAGCGCGTCTCCGACCCGCGCACCGTGGACTACCGGCTGTGGCCGCGCTCCTGCGCGGTGGCCGAGCTGGGCTGGGCGGGCGCGGCCGGCGACGACTTCGCCGCCAGGCTCGACCGGCACCTCGGCCGGCTCGACGCGATCGGCGTGGAGTACCGGCCGGCGGCCGGGCCGCACCCGTGGCAGCGCCGCCGTCCGCACCGGCCGAGCGTCGTGCCCATCGCCGGGATGATGGAGAAGCTCGAGGCGATGACGCACGACGCGGAGTCGACCCGCCCGAGCGTCTGAGCCCGGCCTTACAGGGCGGGCCGGTCTTACAGGGCGGGGCGGTCGTTCAGGATGGTCTGGAAGATCAGGCAGTCCTGCCAGGCCCCGTCGATGTGCAGGTAGTTCGGCGCGCTGCCGATCTGGACGAACCCCACCTTGGCGAGCACCCGCCGCGACGCGACGTTGTCGGGCAGGGTGCTCGCCTCCACCCGGTGCAGGTTCAGGTCCTCGTCGGCGGCGCGCAGCGCCTCGCGCGCCGCCCTGGTGGCCAGGCCGCGGCCGGTGTAGCCGGCGTCCAGCCAGTAACCCAGGCTGGCGTTGCGGAAGGGGCCGTAGACGACGGAGTTGAGCGTGGCGGCGCCCACGACCCTGTCGCCGTCGAAGAGCAGCCAGGCGGCCAGCTCCTCCGCGCGCTGCCGCTCCACCATCGTCTTCAGCCTCGCGGCCTGGCCTTCGAGTGTGTAGAACGCGGCGTTCCTGCGGGGTTCCCAGCGCTTGAGATGGCTCTGGTTGCGTACGTAGGCGTCGAGCAGGGCCGCGGCGTCGTCCTCGGTGACCGGGCGCATGCGTATTTCGGGGGTGAGTGCGGCTTCTGTGATCACCCGTCTCACCCTAGGCGGTGCGGCCGATGACCTCGGTGATCGACTTCAGGCCGTGGCGGCGTACCCGGCGGGAGAGCTGGCGGTGGATGCGCGAGGGCCACAGCGGGCCGCCGTAGATCCAGCCGGTGTAGCCCTGCACCAGGGTGGCGCCGGCCAGCAGGCGCTCCCAGACGTCGTCGACGTCCTCGACCCCGCCGGCCGAGACCAGCGTGATCCGGTCGCCGACCTTGGCGCGCAGCCGGCGCAGGACCTCCAGCGAGCGTTCCTTGAGCGGACGGCCGGACAACCCGCCCGTCTCGCCGCCGTGCCTGATCGTGGTGTTGGTCGCGATGATGCCGTCGAGGCCCAGCTCCACGGCCAGGTCGGCGACGGCGTCGACGTCCTCGTCGGCCAGGTCGGGGGCGATCTTGACGAGCAGCGGGGTGCGCCGTGGCGTGGTGTCTGCGACCTGCTTGACCGCGGTGAGCAGCGGGCGCAGCAGCGAGACCGCCTGCAGGTTGCGCAGGCCGGGCGTGTTGGGCGAGCTGACGTTGACCACCAGGTAGTCGGCCAGCGGCGCGAGCTCCTTGGCCGAGGCCACGTAGTCGGCCACCGCCTCGGACTCCGGCACCACCTTGGTCTTGCCGATGTTCACGCCGACCACCACGGGCACGCCCCTGGTACGGCGCAGCCTGCGCGCGGCGGCGGAGGCGCCGGCGTTGTTGAAGCCCATACGGTTGATCACGGCCCGCTCGGGCACCAGCCGGAACAGCCGCGGCCGCGGGTTGCCCGGCTGCGGGTGCGCGGTGATCGTGCCCACCTCGACGTGGCCGAACCCGAGCGCGGCGATGCCCTCGGCGCAGGCGGCGTCCTTGTCGAAGCCGGCGGCCAGGCCGAGCGGCCCGGGGAAGTGCACCCCGAAGGCGGAGATCCGCAGCGCGGGGTCGTGCGGCGCGAGCGCCCGGTGCAGCAGCCGCTTGACCAACGGCAGCCTGGCCAGGACCGCGAGGCCCGAGACGGTCTTATGGTGCACGGCCTCGGCGTCGAGCCGCCGCAGGACCTGCGTGAACAAGAGGCGATACATCACAGGTCAGGCTACCAATCCGGCTTCGTAGGCGATGATCGCGGCCTGCACCCTGTTGCGCACGGCCAGCGTGGTGAGAATGGAGCTCACGTACGCCTTCACCGTGCCCTCGACGATGTGCAGGCGGCGGGCTATCTCGGCGTTCGACAGGCCGGCGCCGAGCAGCGCGAGCACCTCGCGCTCGCGCTCGGTGAGCCCCTCGATGCGGTCGCGCGCCTGCGCGCCCCTGGCCATCCTGCCGCCGGCGAGCTGGGTGATGACGCGCTGGGCGACCTTGGGCGACAGGTACGCCGCGCCGCCCGCCACCGCGTGCACCCCGGCGATGAGCTCGCGCGGGTCGCCCGACTTGAGCAGGAAGCCGCTGGCCCCGAGGTCGAGCGCCTTGGCGATGTAGTCGTCCTCGCCGAACGTGGTCAGCATCACCACGGCCGTGTCTGGCGCGACCCTGCGCAGCTCGGCGGCCGCGGCCAGGCCGTCGAGCCTGGGCATGCGGATGTCGAGCAGCGCCACGTCGGGACGGTGGCTGATCGCCAGGTCGACCGCCTGCCTGCCGTCGCCCGCCTCGGCCACCACCTCCAGCGACGGGTCGGAGGCGAGAATGGCCTTGACGCCGGCGCGCATCATGGCTTCGTCGTCGGCGAGGAGTACGCGAATCACGCCTCCTATAGTGGCCCACATGGCTCAACTGAAGATTTACGGGCGTCGTGACGTGTGGGCGGGCCGCCAGCGTGAGGTGTCCGATCTGTTGCACGCGTCGCTGGTGAGCGCGTGGGGGCTGCCGGAGGAGAAGCGGTTCCACCGGTTCCTGTTGCTCGACGCCGACGACCTCGTCTGCCCGCAGCGGAGCGAGAACTACCTGATCGTGGAAGTGATCTGTTTCACCGGCCGCAGTGACGACGCCAAGCGGGCATTGATCCGGTCGATGTATGAGAAAACCGGCTTCGACCCCGATGACCTGGAAATCACCATTATCGAGATGCCCAAGGTCAACTGGGGGATTCGCGGGGTGCCGGCGGACGAGCTGGCGCTGTCGTACAAGGTGGAGGTCTAGGGTCAGGTGGGCATCGGCCGGGCGGTATGGTCCGAGACATGAGCACTCACTATGACGTCGTCGTTCTCGGCGCGGGTCCGGGGGGATATACGGCCGCTGTCCGCGCTGCCCAGCTCGGGCTGCGTACCGCGGTCGTCGAGGAGAAGTACTGGGGTGGCGTCTGCCTGAACGTGGGCTGCATCCCGTCCAAGGCGCTGCTGCGCAATGCCGAGCTGGCCCACATCTTCCACAACGAGGCCAAGACGTTCGGCATCAGCGGTGAGGTCACCTTCGACTACGGCGCGGCGTTCCAGCGCAGCCGCAAGGTGGCCGACGGCCGCGTCAAGGGCGTTCACTACCTGATGAAGAAGAACGCCATCACCGAGTACGACGGCCGCGGCACGTTCCTGGACGCCAACACGCTCCAGGTGAACGGCGAGACCATCACGTTCTCGCACTGCATCATCGCCGCCGGCGCCACGACGCGGCTCATCCCGGGCACCCAGTTGTCCGAGCGTGTCGTGACGTACGAAGAGCAGATCATGACCGAGGACCTGCCGCGCAGCATCATCATCGCGGGCGCGGGCGCGATCGGCGTGGAGTTCGCGTACGTGCTGCACAACTACGGCGTCAAGGTGACGATCGTGGAGTTCCTCGACCGGATCGTCCCGCTGGAGGACGAAGAGGTCTCCGCCGAGCTGGCCAAGCGGTACAAGCGGCTCGGCATCGAGGTGCTCACCTCGACCCGGGTCGACGGGATCGAGGACAACGGCTCGTCGGTCAAGGTCACCGTCACCCGTAACGGCCAGACCGAGGTGCTCGAGGCCGACAAGGTGATGCAGGCGATCGGCTTCCAGCCGCGCGTCGACGGCTACGGCCTGGAGAAGACCGGCGTGCAGCTCACCGACCGCGGCGCGATCGCCGTCGACGGCCGCTGCCGGACGAACGTCCCCCACATCTTCGCCATCGGCGACGTGACGGCCAAGCTCATGCTGGCGCACGCGGCTGAGTCCATGGGCATCATCGCGGCCGAGACGATCGGCAACGCCGAGACCATGGAGCTCGACTACGTGATGATCCCCCGGGCCACGTACTGCCAGCCGCAGGTGGCCAGCTTCGGCTACACCGAGGCGCAGGCCCGCGAGCTGGGCCACGACGTGAAGGTCGTCAAGTTCCCCTTCACCGCGAACGGCAAGGCGCACGGCCTGGGCGACACCGCCGGCTTCGTGAAGATCGTCAGCGACGCCAAGTACGGCGAGCTGCTGGGCGCGCACCTGATCGGGCCCGAGGTGACCGAGCTGCTGCCCGAGCTGACCCTGGCCCAGCAGTGGGACCTGACCGTGCACGAGGTGGCGCGCAACGTCCACGCGCACCCGACGCTGGGCGAGGCGGTCAAGGAAGCGATCCACGGCCTCGCGGGGCACATGATCAACATGTGACGCCCGGTGATCGGTACGGCCGCCGCCGTACCGATCACTGGCTGAGGTGGAGGCCCACGCCGATGAGGACGAGCGCCGCCGTCGAGGCCCAGCCGCGCAGGGTGTTCCAGCGGGTCCAGCGCGGCCGGTAGGCCGTCCACTCCAGGTCGCCCGCGTCGATCGCGTTGTTCATCGGGACGTTCACCACCGCGGTGACCACGATCGAGCCGAGGAAGTAGACCAGCGCGGCGGCGAGCAGCGCGATGGCGGGCGCGGTGCGCCCGGCGATCAGCATGAGCACGCCGCCGGCCAGCGAGGCGACCGGCGCCAGCGTGAACGTCGACAGGAACCGCGGGTTCAGGATCTTCTGGTTGATGCCGCGCATCGAGGCGGCGGCGTGGTCGGCGCCGGCCGCGTCGAGTCCGGGCATCACCGCCGTCGAGAACGCGAAGAACACGCCCGCCATCAGGCCGTTCAGCGCCAGGGCGAGGATGGTGAGCACGGTCGCGAGTACGTCCAGCATGGCGCCAATGGTGGCGTATGCCGGGAGGGCGCGCCAGGCGGGGGTCGCCGGGGTTCAAACGGATACCCAAGGGGCATACGGGACGTCTTCCGCGGGCGGCGATGTCTACGGTCTGCAGCAACGCGGTTGTGACCGTGTCACCCCCTCAACGCCTCGTCTGCGAGGATCGCATGACCACCTACGACTCCACGCCCATGCCCATGCCCGGGTCGGTACGCACCGCCCGGGCGCTGCTCTGGATCGACATCGCCCTGATGGCCCTGGCGGGCCTCCTCATCGTCGCCGGGCTCAGCGCCGTGCCCGACGTCGACTGGTCGGACGTACCTGGCGTCGTCTACCTCTACCTCGCCTGGCACGTCGGCTTCTTCGCCGCCACGCTGGCCCTGACCCTGCTGATCGGCAGCCGGCAGCGGTGGGTCCGCTTCTCGCTCGTCGTGCTGATGGGGATCAACGCCCTCGGCTACCTGTACAACCTGCTGGCGGACGTGGCGGTCGGCCCTTCGTCGCTCGGCACGCTGCTCGGGCTCACGATCTCCTGCGTGGTGATCCTCTGCCTGAACCGGGAGGAGAGCCGGGACTATCTGGCCCGGTGACCGCCCGCCGATGATAACGATCGCCGTGCCATAACGGTCGAATTCGGAACCACTGCGCGTTCATGAGCGTCACACCCTTCATCGAAACCGTGTGACTCATGAGGTTGGAGAGGTCGAAGTGGTTTTAGGCCGCAAATTCATCGCGGTGGTCGCCATGATGACCGCCGTACTGAGCGCCGAGGGTGCCGCAGCGAGCGTCGAGATCCACCGGAGTGCCCCTGCCAGAACAACCGCCGCGCCCGCCGCCGGGGTTCTCGCCGCGCAGGCGCCCGTCACCGCGCCGCCCGCGGTGACCTCGGCTGCCGCGTCCGCGAAGAACGACCAGGACGGCGACCCCGAATGCCTCAGCGTCAAGGGCGCGGAAGTGTGCGTGGGCCCCGACGGCAGCGACCGGCCCGGCATCTGGGTCGAAGACACCGCGCGCGGCCACGGCCACGCCGCCGTCGAGTACTTCCTGAACGGCTACCTCGGCACCAAGTACGTCATCCACAACCTCGGCCGGGCCGGCGAGATCCGCGGCACCCACCAGATCGGCAAGGTCGTGACGTTCCGCGCCGCGATCTACAGCGGCGACCGGCTGATCAAGGTCGGCCGCTGGAAGACCGTACGCAACGTCACCGAACACCCGGTCAAGCGCGACACCCGCGTGACCCCCGCCACCGCCCGGGCCCGCGCCAAGGTCTGCACCTCGGCGCGCGGCGCCAGCGTGTGCTTCGGCGAGCGCAAGACGTTCATCTTCGCCTGCGACACCAGCGCCGACAAGTTCCAGGCCCGCGCCGAGTACTTCGTCGGCGGCGACCCGACAGCGCGCTTCGAGATCCACCAGCTCGCCGGGGAGAACACCTGCGGCAAGGCCGAGCACGGCAACCTGGCGATCAGCATGTACCGCGCGTCGCTGTTCAACGAGGACCGGCTGGTCTCCACCCAGCTCTACCGCTACAACTGAACCTCCTGCTGCCCGGCCCCTCTGGGGTGGGCCGGGCAGCAGGGTGAGTCGGGGTCTGTAAGGTCAGCGGCGTTCGGCCGGCAGGTCGGGCCGCTCGTCGGTCCAGCCCGCCTGCTTGATCGCCTCGTAGGAGCGGTGCTCCGCGCCGCCGTTCTTGATCGTTGACAGCAGCGCCAGCGGCTGCCCGGTGCCGGCGTCCACCACGAAGGTGAGCTCGCCGCCGCGGCGCATTCCGCTGCTCACCGCCTGGCCGGCGCGGCCGAGCGGGTCGGTCACCTCACCCAGCGCCGTCACGCCGGGCAGCGCGGCGAGCATGCGGTACGCGGCCGCCTGCACCTGCGGTGACACCGGGTAGTTCATGGTCAGCTTGACCCCGGCCGCGAAGAGTTCGGCGTCCAGGTCGATCCGCTCTGCGCCGTAGGCCGTGGTGACGATGTCCTTCAGGTACTCGCGCAGCGCCTCCGGAGTGGTGGGCAGTTCGGCCAGTTCATCCGCCCGCATCGGCCGGCCCAGCAGGGTCATCGCCTTGCCGCTGGCGTCGCGAGTGGCCACGCGCTCGCCCGGGCCGCCGCGCAGGGTGATCTCGGGCACCTCGACGAAGGGCTTGCCGTCCCTGGTGACCGTCTTGCCGGGGTAGGTCCAGGTCGTCGGGGAGCCGGCCGCTCGCCAGGCCCGCTCGTCCTCCGGTGTCGCGGGCTTGGCGCCCAGTTCCTGGTTGATCCACCACATGGGCTCGTCCGAGCCCGGTGACATCCAGGCCTCTCTCGCCGTCGTGAGCTGCAGCGTGTACCGTCCGCCCGGTTCCTGGCGTTGCTTGCCGGTGACGGCTCTCCTGACCCAGTACGCGCCGTCCGTCCGGGAGGTGGCCACCGAGGACGCTGCTGCCAGCAGGACGTCCTTGGCCGACAGCCGCAGCGGAGCCGACGCCGAGGTGGACGCGTCGGGGGTGACCGGCGGCGCGCCCGAGGTCATCAGCAGCGTCACGGCCGCCGCCGCGCCGAGCAGGCCGGTGCCAAGCGCGGCCCACCTGGCGGTCTTCCTCTTGGCCGTACTTCTTCTCGTGGCCAGGTGGGACGGCTGATCGGGCATCTCGAGGCTCCTGAGCGGGGTGGGGTCGAAAGCGGTGGCGAGTCTGGCGCGGCCGGCCTCGATCACCTCGGGCCTGGCCGGCGGGGCCGAGAGCAGGTCGCGGATCGCGTTCATGTCATCCATCTGCGTCTCCGAACATGGGGTTGACGCCGCCGAGTGCGGCTCGCAGTTTCTTGCGCGCCCGGTTCAGCCGGGATCCGACGGTGCCCGCCGGGATGTCGAGTGCCTGGGCGATCTCCTCGTAGCCGAGCCCGGCCAGCGCGACGAGGACCAGCACGTCGCGGTCGGCGTCCGGGATCGCGGCCAGGGCCGCCGCGAGCCGCCCCCGCATGCTCGCGGCGACGACCCGGCCGGCCACCAGGTCCTCGTGCCCGGACTCGGCCTCGCCCGCCAGCGGCGCCCGCTGAAGCGTGCGCAGCAGGCGCGACTCGCTCTTGCGGTGCTGGGCGACCTGGTGGGTGGCGATGCCGTACAGCCAGCCGCGGACGATCCCGCGCCGCCCGTCGAACCCGGCCCGGCCGTGGAAGGCGGCGAGGAAGATCTCCGCGGTCAGGTCGTCGGCGGCCTGTGTGCCGAGCCGACCGGCGACGTAGCGGTGGATCTCCGGGGAATAGCGGTCATAGAGCGCCGCGAAGCGTTCCGGGGTGCTCAGCGACTCCTCGATCAGCCGCGCGTCCTCCGCCTCTCGCGCCCCGGCTTCGGCTCGGGGCGGGGAGTCGGGTCGGGGTGAGAGGTCGGCCCGCGGTGGGAGGTCGGCTCGGGGTGTGGGGTCGGCTCGGGGTGGTGGGTCGCTCACGTCCCACAGTGCGCTCACGCGTCCTCCCCCGCCTTTCGGGTACGTCCCGCGCGGCGGCCTGCGTTCGCGGCGGTCGTCATCGTTGGTCTTCGGTGGCTCACACCCCCTACTTGGCGAACCAGCGCATTCTTCTTCACGCTTCTTCCGCGAACGAAGGTGCGGCACCATGGTCGCCGTGCGCGATCTCGACTTCTTCGCCGATCTGGTGACCACCGGCACCGTGCTGGGCCTCGACCACACCAGCGCATTGGCGGAGGTCGAGGCGGTGCTCGGGCGTGACCTGTCGGCCGAGCCCGACGGCCATCGTCTGAACTGCGACTTCGGGCTGGTCGAGTTCGGCTGGCAGCGGGACGGGGCCGGGCGGCCGTGGGAGGTGGTGCACTTCGGCGCGCAGACCCACCGGCTGCCGTGGCTGGTGGACTCCGACCACGTCCTGGTGCCGCACTACGGCCGGTTCCGCGCCCGGCTGGACTTCGCCGATCTGCGGGCGGCCGTGACGGCGCGCGGGTTCGAGCTGGAGGAGCGCGGGTCGTCCCCCGTCGGCTGCGCGCACTACTGGCAGCCCGACTCCGGCATGGGCCTCCTCGTCGTGACGGACGAGGAGGAGGCCGGGCAGGGCGAGCCGGCCGGGACGGTACTGAAGATCCTCGGGCCGCAGAGCCGTCCGGTGTGGGAGCGGTTCGTGCACCGGGAGCGGGCCTTCCGCGACCAGGCGGCCCACCTGCTGACCCTCTCCGACGCCGCACGCGCGGCCTGGCTGGACGCACGCGAGCCCGAGCCGGGGCCCGAGCGCGCCGGCTGGTGGGGCTACCTGCGCCACGTCGTCGAACGGCGCGCGCTCGACGGCCGCCGGGCGGGCTGGCCGGCGCTCGGCCTGGCACTCGACCGGGCAGCCGCCGAGCGGGGCGTGTGGCCCGCCGACGAGGCGGCCGTCCGGGTGATCGTCGCGATCCTCGCATCGGCGGCCGAACCCGGCGAACTGGACGCGGCGGTGCAGCGGTGGCTGACCGTGCTGCCCGTCACGTACGCCGAAGCGGTTCGCCTGTGTGCGGCCCGGCCTGGCCCCGCGGGGATCAGGACGGCGCGACGGCTGCGCAACCAGCTGCACGAGGTGCGGGACTGCGTGCCGCGGCTCGCCTCCGCCGCGCTGGCCGACGAGGTACGCGCCTGGATGGAGCTCAGGCCGGCGCTCCTCGGCCGTCGTTGAACGGCCGCTGATCCCCTCCCAGGCAGGGCAGGCCGGCCACGCGGTAGAGCACGGCGATCAGGGCCACGAGCGCCACGAACCAGGCGACGACGACCACGATGCCCATGGGCACGAGCCCGTACCCGGCCACCAGGCCGAGCGCGCCCAGCCCGGCCACGGCCCAGCGCAGCACGTCCAGGAGCGTGGCCAAGAAGTCCTCGCCCTCGGGACGGATTCTGCGGATGACGGCGTCCGCGATCAGCCAGACGGTGACCAGCCCGCCCAGCGTGCCGGCGAGCGCGCTGACACCCTGCAGCGCCCCCAGCAACCCGAGGGTCGAGACGCAGATCATCGCGATCGCGAAGCCCCTGGCCACGCCGAACGCGTCGGCAGGCGAGCGCCGCAACGACGACAGCCCGGCCACGCACAACCACCACCCCACCGGGTCGATCAGCAGGTCGAAGCCGTTGATCCGGAGCGCGCCGAAGGCGAGGACCAGGCCTGTGGCGACCTTGGTGATCGGTGACATGCGGGAAGACCTTTCCCTCGGAAGATGGGGATCGTCACCACCTCATCGCCTGCTGGCAGGCGGTGACGGCGATCGCGCTCTGCCAGGCGACGGCGCTTTCGCCGGCGCGTTCGTAGGTGCTTTCGCCGGCGCGTCCGTTGGTACTTTCGTTGGTGCTTTCGTTGGTGTTGAACCTCGGCGAACCCCAGACCACCTGCGCCTCCCCCGAGTTCGCCCAGGTGCTGTAGGCGAAGCGGACCGGCCGCGGTTCGTACGGCACCGCCGTGCAGTCGGTGATGACGACGTGCCGCTTCAAGCTTCCGCGTTCACCGGCCGCCACGGTGACCTCGGCGGTCCGATCGTCCGTCTCGTCGGGCGGGAGAAAGCGAAGGCCGGGAATGTCGGCGGAGATTTCACTGATCGTGACGGGAACGCCACCCTCGTTCTCCACCTCGATGAGAATGACGGTGGACAGGACGCCGTCGTCGTTCACCCAGCCCATATTCGCGTCGTGCACGTCCCATCGGATGTGCGGGGTCACCGACCCGGTCAACGACAACATCGAAGCCATGACGACAATCCACACGCAACTCCAGAACAGGATGTGCAATCGCAGCCGTTCGGCCCGCCAATCGGCGACGCCGAATTGCCGCAACAATTCATCCGGAGTCATGAGGTGAAACCATATATGGTGGCACCTCGTGATGACCATCTCCTGGGTGGCCGCCGCACTCACGGTGCTGGCCGCGTTCGTCCCGGTGACCAGGGAGCAGCTCACCTGGTTCGCCGCGACGACCGGAGTCACGCTCACCCCGGCGAACGCCGCGCTGGTCGTCGAGCACTTCGTCGGTCTGCGCCGATGGCGGCTGATCAGCCTCGCGGTCGCCGCTCCGCTGACCGGTTTCACCGATGACCTGTTCTACCTGGTTCTCGGCTGGTGCGCGCCGTCGGTATTGCGCGGCCTGCCATTCTCCGTGGGAGAACGTCATGGCCGGCGGGAACTGATTTACCGCACGGCATGGCGTCTGGCGCTCGGCGCGGCGCTGGCGTCCACCGGTTTCACGCTGGTGGATCAGGGCGTCGACGGAGAACTGCTCGCGCATGCCGCGGCCGTGGTCATCGCGGCGACGGCGGTTTCGGGGCTCGCGGCGAAAAGAAATTCGTGGACGGCACGCGGCTGCTATCTGTCGGGAACGGCGATCGTATTGTGCGGGGCGCTGCTCGTGCCCATCAAGGCGGCGCCGGCGGAACTGCCGGAATACACGATGCCCAGGCCGCTCTACGTGGGAATGGCGATGTTCGGCGAGATCGAGAGAATCGCCCCGCCCACCTGCGCCTGGCGCTACTACGCCGACGAGCCGTGCCGGTCGTGGCAGGTGAACGGCGAGCCGTTCCCGCAGGCCGCGACGTACCTCATCGGCAAGGGCGGCGCGCCGCGAGCGGCTCCGCTGCGCGTCAGTCCCGACGGCAAGGCCGTGGTGTACCTGGACGGCCGCGATCGCCGCATGGTCCGCCAGGATCGCGACGGCATCCGTCCGCTCACCGGCAGGCTCGCCGACGCCGACGTCCCCACGCCCACCTTCGCCGGCCAGAACCGGTACGTCGCCCTGTCCGGCGACGGCGCGCAGATCATCGACACGAAGACCTGGGACACCCTGCGGCTCCCGGACGTCCGGCAGGTCCACGACCTCAACGCGAGCGGGATTGTGGCCTCGACCGGCACCGACGTGATCGTGTTCGACGCCGCCGGGAAGCGGCGCATGAGCCTCACCCAGCGAAAGATCAAGGACGCCCCCGACGACACCTACCACCTGCGCGCGGACGGCCGGCGCTTCGTCGTCATCCGCGGTCACGAGATGCGGGTGGAGACCTACGACCCGCGTACCGGCGCGCGACTGTCCGCCGTCACGCCCGCGTTCCCCGGCGACGACTTCCTCGACGTCGGGCTCGGCTGGACGAAGCAGGGCGACTTCCTGGTACGCGGCTACGACACGGAACGCACCTACCACCTCGACCTGACCACCGGCCGGCTGTGGCGACCGGGCAAGTGACCGCTACGGGTTGCCGATCGCCTTGCGGAGGTCGTTCACCAGCGCGGTGTTGAAGTGCGGGTTCGGCCCGTGCGGCGACACCTCCAGGATGCGCCCCTGGGAGGCCCGCTCGAAGATCGAGGTGAAGTGGCCTTCGAAGAACCCCTGGCTCTGCGTGTCGATGACCTCGAACGCCGCCGACGCGGACCCGAGCGCCGTGGCGAAGTAGAAGCCCACGATCACCTGGTCGTTGTCGCGGTGATAGGCGAAGTGCGGGACCTCGTCGTACACCCTGATGTGCAACTGCGCCCTGGGCGGCACCGGCTTGGTCTGCAGCAGGCGGTACAGGCGCTCGCAGACGTCCAGCGACACCCCGATGTCGGAGAGCATCTGACGGTCCTGCTGGCCCTCCTCCTTGGCCAGCCGGGGCACCAGGTCGGAACGCGGGTCCAGGAACAGGATGCGGATCTCCGACCCCTCCTCCAGCTTGCGCACGAGCACTTCCTCGACGTCGGGCAGCCTGCGCCGGGTGAAGTCGGCGTCGATGCGGTGCAGGACCGAGCGGCCGGCGAAGAACAGCTTCCCCGGGTCCGTGGAGATCGCCCACTGGTAGTAGCCGTCGTAGCCGCGCCGCACCGGCGACTGGAGCCGGATCCCGATGGGCTGCTGCAACTGGGCGTGGAGCTGGGTGGCGATGTCCTTGGCGGTGTCGGCGCTCTCCGAGCGTACGAGGGCGATCTCGCGGAAGGCCGCCACGATGCCGGCCACGATGAACGCGCCGCCCAGCGCACCGAGCAGGGCCATCGGGCCCTGCTGCGCATCGCCGGCCAGGAGCAGGAGAACCATGCCGGTGGGGATGAGCAGGAGGGCGAAGAGCAGCCGCATCAGTCCGTTACGCGTCATGTGAGCTCCTCCGGGGGCGAGGTTCACGTGCTGGATATACAAGTGACGCGCAGTGGTCACGCAGAGTTTCCCGGGTATCACTGCTGTCACTCGCCGGCTAGCCCTCGGACGGGCGTGGCCCATCCCGCTCCCCGTCACACGATCTCGGCTACGGCGTTGCAGACCGCCGCCGACAGGGCTGGGCACGCTCACCCCGGCCGTTGAGCCCCCGACTCCTGCGTCTCCCCCGTGCACGGCCGTGTCCTGTCGGGATGCACACCGGCCTGGTGATGAACACATCGGCAGATCTGCTTATCGGCTGGTTCCAGGCTGGTCTCCGGCCGCCGACGTTGTCGACCGGTTGGCCCACGTTCGTTAGCACGCTCACGCTGGACCGCACGACGCCGCTGTAGCCGACCACGAAGGCGCAATCGCGGTGATCGCCCTCTATCTCGTACAGGCAGTGCCCAGTGGTCTTCGCCAGGTTGCGGTACTTCGGCTGCACCACAGTGCCCGTGCACCGTGACGAAGAACATCTTCCCCGTGGGGGCCGGCTCGCCAGCACAGCCACAGGCTCCTTGCGCCCTGGCTTCGTGTCGACTGGAATGCCGTAGATCGGTAGGACTTCACCGGCGATCGCGCGCGAGACGTCGTAAGGAGTGGCGTCCCTCAGACTGCCCCTTCCGTCGCCGAGTCAGTACGTGGCGACCTGCTGCGCGGTCAGCACCGAACGAAATGGCGCATCACGCCACGACGTTGGTCGGCCCCGGGAAGCTACCCCAGGTCGCCTCGGAGGAAGGCGGTGCTGATCCACCAAGGACGCCGACCGGAGGTGTCTCGATGGAAAGACTACTGGTCAGGGGCAAGATAGAACCATCGACTTTCCGCCTTCAGGTCGAACCGGTCAGCCGTGGTCACCAAGTGCGAATGCCACCGCCTTATCATCCCCTTGAGGAGGATACCGAAGTCGACGGAGCTTCAGTGGCTGCCGGGGCGGTCCGCCGTTTCGATGCGGAACCGCTCAAGCAGCCCCGGTGGGAGCACGTCACCGGTGATGGTCCTGGTCAGCTCCTCGACCAACTCGATGTGGTCGTCCTGGTTCAGCGGCACACCGGCGAATCCCTCAAAATGCTCGAACTTGCCCGTCGCATAGACGGCACCGGCTCCGAGATAGTTATTCATCAGCGACTTTGAGGTTCGCAGGAGATCGCCCAGGAAATCCTGTGGTCCCAGCTGGACCATCCGCAAGGAGGCTTCCTCAACCACCTCGAAGAAGGCGTTGAAGTAGTACGTCGATCGGCCCGCGAGGAACTGGATGGCTCGCCAGTCACCAGGGACTTTGCTTCGTTCGGGGATGAACGGTAGCCAGTATTCGTCAGCGCTCTTGGCCAATTCCAGCGCGGGCAGCGTCACCAGCTGGCTGAGGTCCGCCTTGTAATCGCCCAGGACAACCGCAGTCCGCTTGCTCATCGTCCGCGCCGGCGAGAGAACCGCCCGCACAGCGTCCGCCGTAACAGCGACGCGCGCACGCATGTACGACAGCAGCCGCAAGGCTGCGG
The DNA here is from genome assembly GCF_013283785.1 of Nonomuraea antri. Lineage (GTDB taxonomy): Bacteria > Actinomycetota > Actinomycetes > Streptosporangiales > Streptosporangiaceae > Nonomuraea > Nonomuraea antri. The sequence goes on along the minus strand of NZ_JABCPZ010000145.1, from coordinate 2,687 downwards.
CCTGTAGACCATCGGCGTCTTCGTTGACGAACTGCCTGGCCACGGCGAGAGCTACCAGATTTGTCGTGTCTCGGCCGTCCAACCATTCCTGTGGCGGATCGATATGGCCTACTCCGGTATCGGTCTTGTTCAGGACGAGTTGACTAAGCAGCGGCTCGGTAAAGAATACTTCGCGCGGCTCTCGGAAGTTCTTCATGCGGAGCGAGTCCATGCAGTAGTCGCAATAGCAGTGCATGATGAACCCCACCCGGCCCTCCGAGGAGGAATTCGGGTAGGCGTCGGTGATGTCGAGCACGACGCCGTCCAAGCCGTTTTCGAGCATCTCGGCGACCAGATCGCCGATGATTCCCTGCACGGCGGGGTTCACCATGCAGACCTGCGACAGTGGATCTCCGAACTGATCGATCAGCCAGAGTGCCTCGTTTTGCAGGAAGCCGAGCTCTACGACGATGTTGCCCCAGATCACGGCGTCCTCGCCCATGATGTCCCGGGAGGTGCGTATCCAATGCGGCAGCAGGTTCGACCTGTCATAGGTCTTGGGGACGGGACTGACCGCCGAGCTGAAGAGCGGGCCCGAGAGACCGACTGCAGGAAGCACGATCTCAGTTGCGTTCCGCTGGGTGAACTCGGCGAACCGCCGCAGCCAATGGTCGATGGGATGCAGCCGCAGCATCTCACCGGACGGGATGAAGCAAATCGCTCTCTTGTCGGTCATGATTCGCGTCCTAACTTGGCACCCGCTGCAACATATCCCGGAATTCCTGCACCGTGTCTTTCGATGTGTGGCTATCGATGAATCGAAGCAGCAGATTGGTGAGCTGGGGTGGCGCGTCTCGGCCCCCCTCGTGCCGCACCCGAATCGCCCCCGGCGTCGGCAGCATGGCGCCTCCGTTCTCGGTCAGGCATCCTGCGCCCTCCACGAGAGTGCGGAGGGTAACTGCCAGCGCGTAGACATCAGAAGCGTAGGAGATTTCTTCCACGCCGCTGCGCACGTCGCGCGGGAAGAAGTCTGCCCGACCACCCACCAAGAGACTCCCACTCCCCTGGCTGATTATGGCGCCCTGCATAATTTTCAGCAGGCCAAAATCGGACAGCTTGAAGATCTGTTCCGACGGGTCATAGACGATATTCCATGGGGCGATATCGCTATGCACTACCTTGTTCTCGTGCGCGACGACTAATGCATCCAGAACATCGAAGATTATACTCTTTGCCCGCACCAGAGTGCAGCGCCCCATGTCTTGCGAGATATCGATACCATGATGACCGGAGCGTGGCTCGATCCACTCCATAGTGAAATATGGAATATCTTCAGCCATGCCCAAGTCGAACACTTTGACGATATTTCGCGATCTTCTGCCCAGCCGGGCGCCGGCCTGCGCCTCCTTGACGAAGGAACGCTTCGCACTGGTACCCATCCGCCATGCCGACGCCTCGTTTATCGTCTTGATCGCAACAGGAAGATCGAAAAGGCGGTCGTGGGCTTTCCAGATTTGTCCGAACCCACCGCCACCAATCGGGACATCCGAAAACCTGTCATACCGGAAGAGTAGTTCAAGTGAATCGCGGACGGATCCCAACTCGACCTCCCGTGAAACCGGGACACCCTCGCTCTTGCCAAGGTCACGATAGTCATAGGTCAATCTACCGGAAGGATGCAAGCATTCCTATCGTTAGGTTGAATCGGACGCAAGGGCATCCACAGGCACATATGTGGTAAATCGAAAGTCCTTCTCGGACGGAGAGCATCGGCGTCAAGAGCTCAATTCGAACGGACGAGTAGGCCACGGCGAATCACGCTCACGGCCGTATGAGCATCGTCGCCGATATTGATCTTGGCAACGAGGCGTAGCGGGGAGGTCCTGACAGTCGTCTACAGGATGGCCAAGACCCTACCGATGCTGGCATTGGGCAATCCGTCGGCCACTGGTTCGGGGCGTGAACCTCCCAAGCGGCTGGCGCTACTGGTTGTGGGAGATGATCCCGTTGGACGGTGTTTCTGAACGTACGTCGGCAGCGCAGGCTGTCCCCACAGACCTTCGCAGACATGTGTGTGCTGGGCGGCTGGTACCGCCAGGCATGTTCGCCACAGTGGTGGTCTGCAGGCTTTGACGACCTGTCGGATGGAGAGGCGGTCGCGGCTCTATGGTCCGATCTACCGTGGACACCAATATCCAGGGGATCGCTGCGATGCGGTGGGACCTCGCCAAGTTCGCGCCGACCCAGTGAAGCCAAAGCTTGCCTGAGGCAAGGAGGAGACCCAGATCGCCCTGCGCCGGTCACCAGCCTACTCATCATGTCCGACCGCCTGGCCGGCCACAGGTTGACGAGACCGCCGAGTCCGTGATCGGGCCGTTCTGGTCTTCGTCTTGCACCTAACCCGGACTCAGGATGGTGGAGCCGCCTTCGCCGAGGAGGATCAGCAGTGCGCCACCTACGAGGACGATGACGCCCGATCGGTCGCCGGGGGAGGATTAACGACACGCAGGGGGCTCGCCTGGTTCGCGTCGTTTGGAGTCGGCAAGAGGGCAAGAGGGCAAGAGGGCAGCAGTACCTCGCACTAGTGCTGTGACCGGAAATGATCACCGGGTTGGCGTGTAGGACGGTCCTGCCGGTTGGATGAGCTGATCACGCTCGTTCCAGCAGTTGGGAGGCCCGGTGACACAACCGGTCAAGGTCCGCAGGCT